>CAZQET010000025.1:0-16491 GCA_964591825.1 uncultured Conexibacteraceae bacterium | reverse complement strand
TGAAGCGAAGCTCGGCGAGACGGTCGACAGCGCCGTGATCACCGTCCCCGCCTACTTCAACGACGACCAGCGGCAGGCGACCAAGGACGCCGGCAAGATCGCCGGCCTCGACGTCAAGCGGATCATCAACGAGCCGACCGCCGCTTCGCTCGCCTACGGGCTCGACAAGGAGACCGCCGACCACACGATCCTCGTCTTCGACCTCGGCGGCGGCACCTTCGACGTCTCCGTGCTGGAAATCGGCGACGGCGTCTTCGAGGTGAAGGCGACCGCCGGCGACAACCACCTCGGTGGCGACAACTGGGACAAGGCGATCGTCGAGTGGCTGGTCGCCGAGTTCAAGCGCGACCAGGGTGTCGACCTGGCGGCGGACAAGAACTCGCTGCAGCGCCTCTACGAGGCGGCCGAGAAAGCGAAGATCGAGCTCTCCTCGACACAGGAGACGCAGATCAACCTGCCCTTCATCACCGCGGTCGAGGGCCAGCCCAAGCACCTCGACATGAAGCTCAGCCGCTCGAAGCTGAACGAGCTGACCGGCGATCTGCTCGACCGCGTCGTCGGCCCGGTCAAGCAGGCGCTCTCCGACGCCGGCACCGAGGTCGACCACGTCGTCCTCGTGGGCGGCATGACCCGCATGCCGGCGGTCCGCGACAAGGTCAAGGAGCTGACCGGCAAGGACCCGCACCAGGGAGTCAACCCGGACGAGGTCGTCGCCGTCGGCGCCGCGATCCAGGCCGTCGTGCTGGCCGGCGACGTCAAGGACGTGCTGCTGCTCGACGTCACCCCGCTGACCCTCGGAATCGAGACCAAAGGCGGCGTGATGACCAAGCTGATCGAGCGCAACACGACGATCCCAACCAAGAAGTCGGAGATCTTCTCGACCGCCGATGACAACCAGCCATCGGTCGAGATCCACGTCCTGCAGGGCGAGCGCGAGATGGCGGCCGGCAACAAGAGCCTCGGCAAGTTCCAGCTCACCGGCATCCCGCCGGCGCCGCGCGGCACGCCGCAGATCGAGGTCACCTTCGATATCGACGCCAACGGCATCCTGCACGTCACCGCCAAGGATCTGGGCACCGGGAAAGAGCAAAAAATCGAGATCAAGTCCGGCTCCGGCCTCAGCGACGAGGAAATCCAGAGCATGGTCTCCGATGCTGAGGCCCACGCCGATGAGGACAAGAAGCAACGCGAGCTGGCCGAGGCCCGCAATCTGGCCGAGAACGCCGCCTACCAATCCGAGAAACAGCTCGAGGAGCTGGGCGACAAGGTCGAGGCGAGCGACAAAGAGGCGATCGAGGCGGCGATCAAGGACGTGCGCGAGGCGCTGACCTCGGAGAGCGTCGAGGAGATCAACTCGAAGACCGAAGCGCTGACGGCAGCCTTCCAGAAGGTGTCCGAGCAGATCTACGCGGCGGCGCAGGCCGAGGCGCAGGCGCAGCAGTCGGCCGATGGAGCGTCGGGCAACGGGGCTGCCGAGGACGAGGAGGAAGTCGTCGAGGCTGAGGTCGTCGATGAGGGCGACGAGTCGTGATCTCTCCTCGGGACGACCAGGGTCAGACCGCAGGAACTGGGCCCGACCTTGGACAAACGCATCGGCCCGCGGGTCCTACCGCTGCAGGTGACCCAACGCCCCCTCCGGTCGCTAAAGCGTCCTCGGGGGCGGTACCCCCTACAGCGTCACCCGCGGGAGATGCGTCTGATCAGGTCGAGCGGGACTTCGAGGCGTTGCTGGCTGACGCCCAGCGAGAGCGGGACGAGTATCTCGATCTCGCTAAGCGGACCAAGGCTGACTTCGAGAACTTTCGGAAGCGGATGACGGCTGAGGTGCAGGCGGCGTCGGCTCGCGGAAGAGCTGAGGTGCTTAGGGACGTGCTGCCGGTGCTCGACGATTTGGAGCGGGCGATTCAGGCGGCGGGTCTGGATCCAGAGGGGGATTCCGATGACGGGCTCGCGCATGGGGTGCTGCTCGTGTTCAGGGGCTTGCGGGACTCGCTGACGCGGAATGGCGTGGAGGCCGTCGACCCAGCCGGGGAGAGGTTTGATCCGGTGGTGCACGAGGCGCTTTCGGCGGTGCCGACGGACGGGGTCGAGTCGGGGGTGGTGGTCGAGGTGATGCAGAAGGGGTACCGGCTGGACGAGCAGCTGATCCGGCCAGCGCGCGTGGTGGTGAGCGAGTAGGGCGTGGCTGAGGATCTCTACAAGGTGCTGGGCGTCGCCAAGGGCGCGTCCGACGAGGAGATCAAGAAGGCGTACCGCAAGCTGGCGCGTCAGTACCACCCTGACCGCAACCCGGACGACCCGAAGGCGGAGGAGAAGTTCAAGGAGGTGCAGGGCGCCTACGACGTGCTCTCCGACGCCGAGAAGCGCAAGGCCTACGACTCCGGCGGCGGCATGTTCGGAGGCTTCGGACCGGGCGGTCCCGGCGGAGGGACGCCGTTCGGCGCGGGTGGGGCGGGCGGCTTCGACGTCGGCGACATCTTCTCCAACCTCTTCGGCCGCGGCGGGGGCGGCGGCCGGGCGCAGCCGCAGCAGGTTCGCGGCCGCGACCTCGAAACCGAGATCAGCCTCAGCTTCGACCAGGCCGTCAACGGCGCCCAGGTTCAGGTCACGGTGCCGAAGGCCGAACGCTGCCCGACCTGCCACGGCGGCGGCGCCAAGCCGGGGACCAGCCCGGTCACCTGCCCGCGCTGCGAAGGGCGCGGGATCGACGCCCAGAGCCAGGGCTTCTTCTCGATCAGCCAGCCCTGCCCACAGTGCGGCGGACAGGGGCAGATCATCGAAGACCCCTGCCCCACCTGCGGCGGCTCCGGGCTCACTCAGCAGACCAAGCGCTACAAGGTCAAGGTCCCCGCCGGGGTCAAGGACGGGGCGCGCATCCGGCTCGCCGGCAAGGGCGAGGCGGGTCAGCGCGGCGGGCCGCCCGGCGACCTCTTCGTCGTCACCCGCGTCGCCGCCTCGCCGGTCTTCAAGCGGCTCGATGGCGGCAACCTCGAGGTGACGGTGCCGATCACGATCGCCGAGGCCCTGCGCGGGGCGACGATCGAGGTGCCGACCCTGGAGGGCACGAAGAAGATCAAGGTCGGGGCAGGGACCAAGCACGGTCAGATCCAGCGGTTGAAGGGCGAGGGCGCGCCGAAGCCGCGCGGTCGCGGCAACGGCGACATCCGCTACCGGCTCGAGATCGAGATGCCCGACGAGCTGACGCCCGAGCAGGAGGAGGCGGCGGCGAAGCTGGCCGAGGCCTTCAACGGCGCCGACCCGCGTGCCGACCTGCTGGCGAAGGCGGTGCGCCGATGACCTTCCAGTGCGACTTTTGGACCTCACAGGTACATAAGTCGCACCGGAACGGGGGTGCTCTCCAATGAGCGTGCGGCGCGAACGGGTCGAAGTCTCGATCGACTCCGACCGGGGCGTGTTCATGATCTCGGTCGCGGCCGAGCTCGCCCACATGCACCCGCAGACGCTGCGCACCTACGAGGCACGGGGCCTGATCGAGCCCAAGCGCTCGCCGAAGAACACCCGGCTCTACTCGCAGCGCGACGTCGAGCGGCTGCGCCGCATCCAGCAGCTGACCGCCGAAGGGCTCAACCTGGCCGGAGTCGAGCGAGTGCTGGAGCTGGAACGGCGCCTGGCGGAGCTGGAGAAGAACGGAAGAGGGCCGAGTGCAGCCGGATAGGTTCACCGTCAAGTCCCAGGAAGCGGTTGCCGCGGCCCAGGCGCTCGCCGCCGAGCGCAAGAACGCCGAGGTCACACCGGCCCACCTGCTGGTCGCCCTGCTGCGCCAGGAGGACGGCCTGGTGACGCCGATCCTGCGGAAGCTCGGCGCCGATCCGAACGCGATCGTCACCCGCGCGGTTGCCGCGGTCGAGGAACTGCCAAAGTTGAGCGAGACGGCCGAGGTACGGCCGTCCTCCGGATTCGTCCGCACCCTGCAGAGCGCCGAAAAGGAGATGGCCTCGATGGGCGACGAGTACATCTCCACCGAGCACGTCCTGCTCGCCCTCACCGATTCCGCCTCGGGCGTCGCCGACCTGCTCCCCGACCGCGGCTCCCTGGAGGAAGCGGTGGCCGAGGTGCGCGGGCCGCACAAGGTCACCTCGCCCAACCCCGAGGACAGCGTGCAGGCGCTGGAGAAATTCGGCCGCGACCTGACGGCCGAGGCGAAGAGCAGCAAGCTCGACCCGGTGATCGGCCGCGACGAGGAGATCCGGCGCGTGATCCAGGTCCTCTCCCGCCGCACCAAGAACAACCCGGTGCTGATCGGCGACCCCGGCGTCGGCAAGACGGCGATCGTCGAGGGGCTTGCGCAGCGAATCGTCGCCGGCGACGTGCCCGAGAGCCTGCGCGACCGGCGCGTGATCGCGCTCGACATCGGCTCGCTGCTCGCCGGCTCGAAATATCGCGGCGAGTTCGAGGAGCGGCTGAAAGCGGTGCTGACCGAGGTGCAGTCGGCCGAGGGCCAGATAGTCCTCTTCCTCGACGAGCTGCACACGATCGTCGGCGCCGGCGCCGCCGAGGGCGCGGTCGACGCCGCCAACCTGCTGAAGCCGATGCTGGCCCGCGGCGAGCTGCGCGCCGTCGGCGCGACGACGCTCGACGAGTACCGCAAGCACATCGAGAAGGACGCGGCGCTGGAGCGGCGCTTCCAGCCGGTGCTCGTCGGCGAGCCTGACACGGGCGACACGATCGCGATCCTGCGCGGGCTGAAGCCCCGCTACGAACAGCACCATGGCGTGCGCATCACCGATTCGGCGATCGTCGCCGCAGCCACGCTCTCGGAGCGCTACATCGCCGACCGCTTCCTGCCCGACAAGGCGATCGATCTGATCGACGAGGCGGCCTCGCGGCTGAAGATCGAGCTCGACTCGGTGCCGACCGAGATCGACGAGGTCGAGCGGCGCATCCAGCAGCTGGAGATCGAGCGCGAGGCGCTGAAGAAAGAGACGGACGAGGCCTCGAAGGCGCGACTGGAGGGGCTTGAGGGCGACCTCGCCAACCTGCGCGAGGAGGCGGCCGAGCTGCGCACCCGCTGGCAGAACGAGAAGGAGCCGATCGAGGCGATCAAGGGGGCGAAGGCCAAGCTCGAGGAGGCGCGGCTGGAGGCCGAGCGCGCCGAGCGCGACGCCGACCTCGAGCGCGCGGCGAAGCTGCGCTACGGAGAGATCCCGGAGCTGAAGAAGACCGTCGCCGAGCAGGAGGCGCGCTTGGCGGAGCTGCACGCCGACGGCGGCACGATGCTGGCTGACGAGGTGACCGAGGAGGACATCGCCGAGGTCGTCGCCAAATGGACCGGCATCCCGGTCAGCCGCCTGATGGAGGGCGAGGTCGAGAAGCTGATCCACATGGAGGAGCGCCTGCACGATCGCGTTATCGGCCAGGACGAGGCGATCGAGGCCGTGTCCAACGCGCTGCGGCGCTCCCGCGCCGGCCTCTCGGACCCCAACCGGCCGATCGGCAGCTTCCTCGTCCTCGGCCCGACCGGGGTCGGCACGACCGAGCTGGCCAAGGCGCTGGCCGAGTTCATGTTCGACTCCGAGCAGGCGATCGTCCGCCTCGATATGTCCGAGTACATGGAGAAGCACACCGTGGCGCGGCTGATCGGGGCGCCGCCCGGTTACGTCGGCTACGAGGAGGGTGGTCAGCTGACCGAGGCGGTGCGGCGCCGGCCCTATGCGGTGGTGCTGCTCGACGAGATCGAGAAGGCCCACCCCGACGTCTTCAACACCCTGCTGCAGATCATGGACGACGGTCGCCTCACCGATGGCCAGGGCCGCACGGTCGGCTTCACCAACACCGTGCTGATCATGACCTCCAACGTCGGCAGCGACCGCATCGTCGGCGAGTCAGTCGACGAGAAGATCCGCGAGGGGATCGAAGAGGTGCTGGCGGCAACCTTCAAGCCCGAGTTCCTCAACCGGATCGACGACACGGTGATCTTCCACCGCCTCTCCAAGCAGGACATCGGCCGCATCGTCGAGCTGCAGGTGGACCAGCTGGTCGGCCGCGTGCGCGAGCGTGGCATCGAGGTCGAGCTGAGCGAGGACGCCAAGACGCTGCTCGGCAATCTCGGCTATGACCCGACCTACGGCGCCCGGCCGCTGAAGCGCGTGGTGCAGAGGCAGCTGGTCGACAAGCTGGCGCTGGCGCTGCTCGAGGGCGAGTTCCGCGAGGGCGACACCGTGCGCGTCGACGCCCGCGAGGGCGAGCTGGCCTTCGAGAAGGCCACCGCAACCGCCGCTGCCTGACCGGCTCAGGCGTAGATGTCCTCGGGCCCGATCGCGATCAGCTCGGGGCGCTCGACGTCGACCCCGGTGGCCGAAGCGAGGACGATCCTCGCATTGGGAGCCCCGAGTAGCTCCCTTATGTGGAGAAGGCGGTTCAGGTCGTCGCTGCCGAGCGAGTGCAGCTTGGCCTCGCCGATCGCGACGATCTCCCTGCCGCGCATCGCGACGATGTCGAGCTCGTGGCTCCGGCGGCGCCCGCGGTCGGAGACCGTGGTGACGCCGATCCCATCAACCTCGCCGAGGTGCCCCACGCCGCCCCCGGCGACGTGCGCTCTCGCGACGGCCTCCCAGCGGGGACCGAGCACCTGCGAGGGCCAGGTCGTCTCGGCGATCCGGTCCCAGATCGTGGCGGACGCGCCGGCCTGCAGCCGCGACCGATTGGGGGCAACGACCGCCAGCCAGAAGCGAAGGTGCGGGTCAGCGAGCTCGTAGCGGTCGCGGCGCGAGCGCAAGGGATCGGGGACCCGCTCGACCAAGCCCGCACGCTGGAGCAGGCCGAGCGGCCGGCTCAAAGCGCCAGAGGGCAGGCCGGCGACGCGGGAGATTGCGCTGAAGGTCCGATCTCCAGCCGCAATCGCAGCGAGTATCGAGCGGTACGCACCGCGCAACGCCGACACCTCGGGCACGCCGGCCAGGCTCGCTTCGGCGGCATCCAGCAGGGGTGAGCCGGGCGCCAGCAGCTCCTCGACCATCCACTGCCGAAGTCGCCTTCCAGGGGGCTCGACCAGCGGCCGGTAACCCGGCAAGCCGCCGAGAGCGGCGTCAATCCACAGCGCTTGCTGGGGATCCGCCGAGCCCCAGAGAGCGGCCAGGTGCGGGCCGGCGAAGGGCCCGGGGATGACGACGGTGGCGGCCCGGCCGTAAAGGGGCGCGCGCGCCTCGACCAGGTCGCTCATTGCCGAGAGGGCGCTGCCCGAGAGGATCAAGGAAGGACCATCGCTGCCGTCGACGTAGCGCTGCAGCAGGCTGGGAAGCTCGGGGGTGGCCTCGGTCAGATAGGGAAGCTCGTCGATGGCGACGAGCCGAGATTCGACCCGAGCGAGGCGATCGAGGGCGTCCGCCCAGCCGTCGAGCCTGAGCGGGCCAGCGCCGAGCCACTCGCCGAGCTCGCGCCCGAAGTCCGCCAGTTGCGTAGCGGGAAGGCCGGTAATGGCCTGATAGCGACGGCCGTCCGCCACGTCGCACAGCGCCTCCAACAGGAACGACTTGCCCACTCGTCGCGGTCCATATACGACCGCGAGCCGTTGAGCCCGATCGGCAAACCGGTCGAGCGCGGTCCACTCGGGATCGCGGTCGATCATCTCTGAAGGCTTTACAAGCATTTTTGTATCATACAAATGTAATTGTTATTTACACACGTCCCATCCGCAGCGCAACGTCGTCTTTACGCGCCGGTTAGCGAGGGGATGCAGAATGCCGCCGGGATGGGAGGCGAGGCCCCAAAGGGAAACCGCGTTTCAGCTGCCGGATTTCAGATTTCGGAGCGAGATTCCGACGTAAGCTACGGACCCCGCGCATGATCCAACGACTGCAGACTTTCGCCTGGGACAGCGGCCACCTGCTCGAGGGGCTGCTGGACGCCGTCAGGTGGCCCTTCGAGCGGGCCGCCTGGACGGTCGAGCGTGGGCTGGTCTGGCCGCTGGAGGAACGCACTGGCGGCTGGAGCCCACGGACTCGGATCGGTGTCGTGGTCGGGCTGGCGCTGCTCGCGGTCAGCGCCGCCGCGCTCGGACTGGGACTCGCCTCGGGCAGCGGCGGAGACGCAACGCAGGTGCAGCGGCAGGTGACAGCACCCCCGCTGACGCCGGTCGCGAAGGCGCCCGCCACGGCCAAGCCCGAACATGCCGCGCCGACCCTGCAGGGGGCGAGGCCGGACTTCAAGGCCGAGGCGGGCGGCGGAGTCGCCAAGGGCTCTGCGGAGGCAGCGAACCCCGCGGCGGCCGCAACGGTTGCCAACTCGACCTCGGAAGTCGCGACCTCGGGCGCTGACGCTCAGGCCGCCGGCACCGATGGAGCGGTCGCCGGCCCGGCCGCGATCGCGGTGGCCCACCGGTTCGCCGGCGCCTTCGTCCTCTATGAGACCGGCAAGGTCACGCCGGCCGTCCGCAGGACCTTCGCGGAAAGCGCCACCCCGCAGCTGACCCGCGAGCTGCTGCGCCGCCCGCCGCGCCTGCCGGCAGGTGTGAAGGTGCCGCAGGCGAAGGTGCTGAACATCGTGCCCGGGCCACATCGAGGGAACACCTACACGCTGAGTGCCTCGCTGCTGCGCGTCGGCGTCACCAGCGAGCTGCGGCTCGACATGCAGCGCGACGAGAAGACCCACGAATGGCTGGTAAGCGCCACGCGCGGCTGATGGGGCGCCTGCGCAACACCCTCGCCGCGGCGGCCGTCGGCGCGGCCCTGACCGCTGGCAACGCGAGCGCGAGCGCGGTCGAAGCCCCGCCCGCCGAAGACTCGAACCCGCCGGCGCTCGAACAGAACGAAACGCTGGTCCCGCCGGCGCCCCCGGTCAGCGGCGGCACGATCGCCGCCCCCGAACCGGAAGAAGAAAGGGGCACGAGCGAATCGTCGCCGGTCGAAGAAGGCGGAGAAAAGGCGGCCGGCGCGGTTCCGGCGCCGACTCCCACGGAAGCCTTCCAGGTCCCCTCGATTCCCAGCTCCAGCTGCGCAGCGCAGGGCGTGCCGCCGGTTCTGATCCCGATCTACGAGCGGGCCGCAGCGACGTACGGGCTCGGCCCGCAGGGCGCGGCGGTGCTCGCCTCGATCAACGGCATCGAGAGCGCCTTCGGCACCAACATGGGGCCCTCGTCGGCCGGTGCGGTCGGCTGGATGCAGTTCCTGCCCTCCACCTGGGAAACCTGGGGAGTCGACGCCAACGGCGACGGAGTGCGCGACCCTTACAACCCCGAAGACGCGATCTTCGCCGCCGCCCGCTACCTGAACGCCGCCGGCATGCCGGCCGACACCTACGGCGCGATCTTCGCCTACAACCATGCCGACTGGTACGTGGCCGAGGTGTTGTCCAACGCCGCCTGCTACGGCTCGCTCGGCGGCGGCAGTGTCGGCGGCGGCCTCTCGCTCACCCCCCAGCTGCAGGAGCTGAGCTGCGTCGCCGCCAAAGCGTGGCGCGACGAGATCCCCAGCGACTACATGGAAGCCTTCGAGGACGCGGCGAGCCGCTACGAACTGGGCCAGCGCGGCGTCTGGGTGCTGGCGGCCGTGGCCCGGCTCGAGTCGAACTTCGGCCGTGGCATGAGCAACGTCCAGATGCGCGAACGCGGTCCGCTCGGGCTGGAACCGAGCGAGTGGAGCGAATACGCGGTCGACGGCGACGAAGACGGGCACATCCGCCGCGAAGACCCGGTCGACTCGGCGGCGACGCTGGCGCGAATGATCTGGTCCAGTGGCGACCTGCGGGCCGGCATCTTCGCCCACAACCACGCCGAGTGGTACGTGCAGGCGGTGCTCGCCGACGCCGAACTGCTCGAAGGCAGGTGCAAGGCAACGCCGGTCGACTGGTCGCTCTCGCTGCCCGGCGACAGCGGGGCGCCGATCGATTGGAGCAACCTGACGCTCTCCAACGACCTCGAGCTGCGCGACATCACCACCGGCGCGCTCGATCCCCGCATAATGGCCCTGCTGGGAGCGATCACCCAGCAGCACCAGATCACGATCTCGGCGCTGCGCTCCGATCACTCCGAGTACACCACTGAAGGCAACGTCTCCGATCACTACTACGGACGGGCGATGGACATCGCCTCCGTCGACGGCGTCTCCTGCACCGACACGTCGCCCTCGGCTCCCTGCGGCCGCCTGGCCACCACCCTCGCCCATCTGCCGCCGCCGCTGCACCCAACCGAGCTGATCTACTGCTACGACGTCGACGGTCCCGGACCGGCATTTGCGCGCGCCGACCATTGCGATCACGTACACGCTGGGTACTACGAATAGCCCTCACCGTCGAGGAAGGCACGGAACGGGATGCTTGACGTAGGCTCGGAGGTGCCCCCTGCCCGAAAGGAGCTGCAATGCCTACCTATGTGATGCTCACCAACCTGACCGCCGAGGGAGTTCGAACGTTGAAGAACAATCCGGGGCGGGTTGCGGAGGTGAACCAGGAGGTCGAGCAGATCGGGGCCAAGGTGGTGGCCCAGTACGCGACCCTCGGTCAGTACGACTTCATCACCGTGGTCGAGGCGCCCGACGAGAAGACGATGGCGAAGGTCTCGGTGGAGCTTGGCTCGCGGGGGACGATGACGAGTCAGACGCTGACCGCGCTGCCGGCCGACGAGCTCGCCGACGCTCTCTAAGTTGAAGATTCTCGTCGTAGGGGGAGGCGGACGCGAGCACGCGATAGTGCGCGCGCTGGCGCGCTCCGCGCACGCCCCGGAGCTGCTCTGCGCGCCGGGGAACGCGGGAATCGCGGCGGACGCCGAGTGCCTGCCGGAGATCGCGGCGGACGACGTGCGGGGGATCGTCGCCGCGGCAACCGAGCGAGGGGTCGACCTGGTCGTGGTCGGGCCGGAGGCAGCGCTCGTCGCCGGCCTGGTCGACGCGCTTGCGGAGTCCGAGGTGGCGGCCTTTGGGCCGCGGATGGGAGCGGCGGAGCTGGAGGGCTCGAAGGCCTTCGCCAAGGAGCTGATGGCCGAAGCGGGGGTGCCAACCGCCGCTCACGTGCTGCTGCGAAGCCGGGAGGAGGCGATCGAGCGGCTGACCGAGGCCACCTACCCGGCCGTGCTCAAGGCCGACGGGCTCGCTGCCGGCAAGGGCGTGATCATCTGCCCGACCGAAGGGGAGGCGCGCGAGGCGGTCGACGTCTTCTTCACCGAGCAGCGCTTCGGCGCCAATATGGCCGTTGTGCTCGAGGAGTTCCTCGAGGGCGAGGAGCTCTCGCTGCTGGCGATCTGCGACGGCGAGAACGTGGTGCCGCTGACGCCGGCCCAGGACTACAAGCGGATCTTCGACGGCGACGAGGGACCGAACACGGGCGGCATGGGCAGCTACTCGCCGGTGCCGGGCTTCGGTCCGGCGAAGGTCGAGGAGATCGTTGCCGCGGTCCACCGCCCGATCGTCACCGCGATGGCCGCCCGGGGGCGGCCCTTCCACGGCGTGCTCTACGCGGGGCTGATGATCGGCCCCGACGGTCCGAAGGTGCTCGAGTTCAACGCCCGCTTCGGCGATCCCGAGACGCAGGCGGTGCTGCCGCGGCTGCGCTCCGACCTGGTCGACCTCTGCCTAGCCGCGCGGGAGCCAGGTGGCCTGGCGGGCGTCACGGCCGAGTTCTCGGAGGATTGGGCCGTGACCCTGGTGCTCGCCTCGGCCGGCTACCCGGCCTCCTCCTCCAAGGGCGACGCGATCCGCGGGCTCGGCGCCGCGGCGGAGCTGGCCGAGATCACCCACGCCGGCACCGCGGCGCGCGACGGCGAGATCGTCACCGCCGGCGGCCGCGTCCTCAACGTCACCGGGCTGGGGCCGACGCCCGCCGCGGCGCGCGATCGCGCGTACGATGCCGCGAGCCGCATCGAGTTCGATGGAATGCAGATGCGGTCCGACATCGCCGCCCGCGCGGTCGACCGCGTCGCCAGCTGAAATCCAGTCACAGAGAGGACGAGATGAGCGAGATCTCAGAGGAGCCCCAGCCCACCGGAGGGGAAGCGAACGAGCCGCAGGTCGGCGAGGCCGTGGCGATGCCGGCGGTCGAGGAGGCCTTCGAGGAAATCGACGTGGACGAGCCCCTGGTCGGGATCATCATGGGCTCGAAGAACGACAAGCCGAAGATGCAGCCCGCCGGCGCGGCGCTGCACGACGCCGGCATCCGCTACGAGGTGCGGGTGATGAGCGCCCACCGGGACCCCGAGCTGGTGCGCGAGTACTGCACCAACGCGCGCATGCGCGGCCTCAAGGTGATCATCGCCGGCGCCGGCATGTCGGCAGCGCTGCCGGGGGTCGCCGCCGCCCACAGCGACCTGCCGGTGATCGGCGTGCCGATCCTCGGCAAGAGCCTCGGCGGCCTCGACGCCCTGCTCTCCGCGGTGCAGATGCCGCCCGGCATCCCGGTCGCCTGCGTGGCGATCGACGGGGCGAAGAACGCCGGGATCCTGGCGGCACGGATAATCAACGCGTGATCCCTCGGTACACGCGCGACGAGATCGGCCGGGTCTGGTCGCAGCAGCGGAAGCTGGAGTGCTGGCTGGAGGTGGAGCTGGCGGCAACTGAGGCTTGGGCCGAGGAGGGGGTCGTCCCGGCCGAGGCGGCTGAAGCGGCTCGGGCGAACGCCGCCTTCACGGTCGAGGCGGTCAACGAGCGGGAGAAGGTGACCGACCACGACGTCGCCGCCTTCGTCGACGTCGTCGCCGAGTCGGTCGGCGAGCAGGGGCGCTGGATCCATTATGGGCTGACCTCCTCCGACGTGCTCGACACGGCGCTGGCACTGCAGCTGAGCGAGGCCGGCGAGGCGGTGTTGACCAGTGCCCGCGCCTACCGCGATGCGTTGGTCAAGCGGGCGCTGGAGCACCGCGACACGCTCTGCGTCGGCCGCACCCACGGGGTCCACGCCGAGCCGACGACCTTCGGCCTGCGCCTCGCCGGCTTCGCCTTCGAGGCCGACCGCAACCTGGCCCGCCTCGCCGACGCCTTCGAGCAACTGCGCTTCGGCAAGCTCTCGGGCGCGGTGGGAACCTACGCCTCGGTGCCGCCGGCAGTCGAGGCGCGGGTGATGGAGCGGCTCGGCCTGCGCCGCGAGGACGTCGCCACCCAGGTGATCCCCCGTGACCGCCACGCCGTCCTCACCTCGGCGATCGCGATTGCCGGCGCCGGGTTGGAGCGCTTCGCCACCGAGGTGCGCAACCTGCAGCGCACCGAGGTGCGCGAGGTCGAGGAGCCCTTCGCCTCCGGCCAGCAGAAGGGCTCCTCGGCGATGCCGCACAAGCGCAACCCGATCCGCACCGAGCGGATCACCGGCCTCGCCCGCGTGCTGCGCGGCTACGCCCAGGCCGGCCTCGAGAACGTCGCCCTCTGGCACGAGCGCGACATCTCGCACTCCGGCGCCGAGCGGGTGATCCTCCCCGACGCGACGATCGCGCTCGACTACATGCAGGACCTGGCCGCCAAGGTCGCGACCGGCATGAACGTCCGCCCCGAGCGCATGCGCGAGAACCTCGAGCTGACCCACGGCGCCCTCTTCAGCCAGCGCGCCCTCACCGCCCTGGTCGAGTCGGGCCTCACCCGCGACGAGGCCTACCGGATCGTCCAGGAGAACGCCCAACGCGCCTGGGACACCGCCACCCCGTTTCGCGACCTGCTGGCCGAGGCGGCGCCAGATCTCGACCTCGACGCCGTCTTCGACTACAACGCCTACCTCACCCACGTACCCGTCGTCTTCGAACGCCTGGAAGCGCTGCAGAGTTAGACCGGAACCACGGTCAGGCCGGCGACGCCATTGAGGGAGCCCTCGATTAGGCTTCACGCCATGCTTCTCTACACCTGCGGACAGAAGACGAATGGGCCGACGCTGCATCCGTGTGCGAAGGCCGGCAAGGCGCTCGATGCGGCCGGTTACGAGTACGAGCTCAAGGTGATGGGCGGCTACCGGTTGATGCCCTGGACCTGGGGCAGTCGCGACGCGGACCGGGCCGAGGTGCGGGAGCTGAGCGGCACCAACGAGGTGCCGATCCTGGTGCTCGATGACGGCGAGGTGATCTCCGGCTCGAGCACGATCGCGCGCTGGGCGAGGGAACATCCTGCCGCCAGCGAAGCAGCGAAGAGCTAGGCGCCGACCGAGCTGCGGAAGGCGACGACGGGTTCGGCCCTGCCCTTGAGGCTGATCTCGAGCCGCTCTCCGGGCGCCGCGGCGAGGCGCTCGCCCAGGCGGCCGGAGACGACTATCTCCCCGCCCTTCGCCTCTCCCTGCAGCCGCGCCGCGACGTTGACCACGTCGCCGACCGCGGTGAAATCGTAGAGCGAGCGTTTGCCGACGTTGCCGACGAAGGCCTCGCCGTAGTCGAGGCCGATTCCGACCTGGACGAAGGGGCCCTCGGCGGTGCCGTAGCCAATCCGGGCGAGCAGCTCTCGCGATTGCTCCAGCATCGTCGCGGCTGGATCGTCGAGCCGCCCGTACATCGGCAGGTAGAGGGCCATCACCTCGTCCCCGATCAGCTTGTCGATCACCGCCTCCGGGAACAGGACGCTCTCCGCGCAGGCGTAGAAGCGGCGCAGCAGCGCGCTCACCGCCTCAGGATCGGATTGCTCCGAGAGCCTCGTGAAACCGCGCAGGTCGGCGAAGAGGACGCCGACCTCCGTCGTCATACCGCCCGGCGGCGAAGCCTCGATGCAGGTGTCACAGAGCGTCGGGTTCTTGCGCGAGGGGCGGTAGCCGAGCGGCTGTACCAGCTTGCTGCCGATGCCGGCAAAGGGGGCGCCGCAGATTCCGCAGCGAGGACTCGACGGGAGCGATCTGAACAGGCCCATCCAGAGACGGCTGGAGCGGCTCGACATCAGCCGGTAATAGGTCTCCCAGTCCTCAGAGGTGAGCGGCTCTCCCTCGCCCTTGCGCGCCGCCCTGCGCATGCGGCGCAGAACCGAGCGCTGCCAGAACGTCAGCCGATCCGAACGATGGCCCTTGTCGGCCATGCCCTCATCGTAGGGACCAAAGCAGGGTCCGCCAACCGGGTTAGGCCGCGATCAGCTCGCGCTCGGGCGCGGGGTGGCGAGCGGTGACGATAACCGGGGTGCCGGCGCGGGGCGAGAGGGTGATGTTGCGGCGGCCGATCTTCTCCGGCGCCGGGTCGGCCTTCCGCAGCTCGCAGCGGGTGAGCACCTCGCGCAGGACGATCCGCATCTCGAACTCGGCAAAGGCGGCGCCGATGCAGCGGCGGATGCTGCCGCCGAAGGGGATCCACGAGTAGGTGTCCGGCGGACTCTCGAGGAAGCGCTCCGGGCGGAAGGCGAAGGGCTCCGGGTAAGAGTCGGCGTGGGTGTGGGCGAGCCAGATCGCCGGGGTGACGTCGGTGCCGGCCGGCAGGTGAAGGTTCTCGGTCTCGAGGTCGACGCTGAGCCGGCGGCCGGCGAGCGGCACCACCGGGCGCAGGCGCAGCGACTCGGAGATCGTCGCCCGCAGGTAGTCCTCCTCGCCCGCCTCGAGGGACTCGCGCAGGCGAGCGAGCGGGGCGGCATGGCGCAGCAGCAGATCGAAGGTCCAGGCCAGGGCGGTCGCGGTGGTCTCGTGGCCGGCGAGCAGCAGCGTCATCAGCTGGTCACGCAGGTCCTCGTCGCTCATCCCCGAGCCGTCCTCGAAGCGGGCCTGCATCATCAGCGAGAGCATGTCGTCGCGCTCCTCAAAGCCGCCACGCGCGCGGTGCTCGGCGATCTCCGCGTAGAGCAGCTCGTCGGCCGCCTTCAGCTGCTTTTCGAACTTGGCCCAGGGGCCGCGGCCGCCGAAGCGGCGCGAGACCAGTCCACTCAGCTGGGCAAACGGCGAGGCGGTCTCCTCCAGAACCCTGGTCAGGACGTTGCGCAGCCGCTGCAGGCGCTCCCCGTCGGCGACGCCGAAGACGACGCGCAGGATCACCTCGAGCGTGATCGCCTGCATGCGCGGGTGGATCGGGAGCTCCTCATCCAGGGGCCAGGAGTCGATCTCGCGGTCAACTATCTCCTCGACGATCGGCTGGTAGGAGCGCATCCGCTCGCCGTGGAAGGGCGGCAGCATCAGCTTGCGGTGAGCGAGGTGGTCGGTGCCCTTGATCACCAGCAGCGAGTGCGGGCCGACGATCGGGGTGAGCACGATGTCCCGCCCCGGCGGCAAGCCGTGCGAGCGCTCCGTATACAGAGCCTTGATCGCAGCTGGATCCGAGATCATCACCATCGGCCGCTCGAATCCCAGAAACTTGACGCTGAACGCATCCCCGTATCGCTCCCGGCACTCCTGCATGAAGGGGAGCGGCCGGAAGCTCCACCTCAGGGTCTGAACGAGCGGCGAGCTCTTTGGTTCGGGTGGCAACATCGGGATCTACAGGTTCGCAGACGAGGAGGGACTCGGGGTTCCCCGAGTCCCTCCCCCGCCTCCGACCCCGCTAGCATCGCGCCCATGACCCCCGTCGCCGACCTCAAGCTCCACTCCTCCGGGAAGGTGCGCGAGATCTACGAGTGGGAGGACGACCTGCTGATGGTCGCCTCCGACCGGATCTCGATCTACGACGTGGTGATGCCGACG
>CAZQET010000024.1:0-15483 GCA_964591825.1 uncultured Conexibacteraceae bacterium | reverse complement strand
CCCAGCCAAGCTTCGCGGCGGCGATCGCAAGCACGCCCGAGCCGGTTCCAAGATCCGTGAGAGCGCCGTGAGCTTCGCCCGCATCGGCAAGCTCCAGCAGGTACTCGAGGCAGAGGCGGGTGGTCGGGTGGGCGCCGGTGCCGAAGGCCTGGCCGGGGTCGACGACGACGTCGATCGTGCTCTCGCGCGGCTCCTCCCAGGAGGGGCGCAGCCAGAGGCGCTTGCCGACGAGGAGGGGCTTGTGGAATTCCTGCCAGCGGTCGGCCCAGTCGTCGGGCACCTCGGTCGCCACGACCTCGACCAGGCCGTCGCCCGCCGCCACCTCGAGCTCGCCCAGCTCCGGCAGCTCGCCCTCGCCGCCGTAGATCGCGTACTCGACATACCCTGGCCCGGCCTCCTCCTCGACGCCGTTGGGAGCCAAAACCGTGAGCTCAGCGAGGACGAGCTCGGCCTGCTCGGGGGCGCAGCGAACCGCGAGCCGGATCAATGGAAGGCGCGCCGCACGCGGGAGAAGAAGCTCCCCTCATCACCTCGCCGGCCGTGCAGGTTGTGGGGCTCGAGCGACTCCTCGAGCTTCTCGGCCAGCTCGCGCTGCATCTCGGAGAGGTTCGAGGGCACGACCACGTGCACGACGATGATCAGATCGCCGGGCGGGCCACCGTTGGACCCGGGCAGACCGTGGCCGCGAAGCGCCAGCTGGCTGCCGTGCTGGACGCCGGCTGGCAGCTCGATCTCACGCTCGCCCTCGTGGCTGGGGATCTTCACCGCAACCCCGAGCATTGCCTGCAGCGCCGAGATCTCGACCGCGTGCGCGAGGTCCTGGCCGCGCATCGGCCCGCGCCGGACCTCGAAGCCGAAGGCGCCGCCGAAGACGGCCCCGAGCAGGTCCTCGATCGAGCCGAAGCCGGCGCCGGGGGGAGGGAAGCCACCGGAGCGAACCCCCTCGTGGCCGTAGCGATCGTAGACCTGGCGCCGCTCCGGGTCGGAGAGCACCTCATATGCCTCAGCCGCGGCCTTGAACTTCTCCTCGGCGTCGGGGTCGTGGGCGTTGACGTCTGGATGCAGCTCGCGGGCGACCTTGCGGAAGGCCCGCTTCACCTCCGCCTCGGAGGCGCTGGGCTCGACGCCGAGCAGCTCGTAGTAGTCCCGGGGCATCCGCTTCTCAGCCGTCGTAGACCGTCTCGCAGTAACGCGAAAGCTCGCGCGCGGCGCTGCGCACGGAGGCGATCGCCGTCGCGTAGTCCATGCGCAGCGGCCCGACCACGCCGACCGCGCCCAGGTTGCGATGGGCGAGTCCGTAGTTGGCACCGACGACGCTGACCGAGCGCAGCTCCGGCCGCGGGTTCTCGCCGCCGATCCAGAGGAAGACCGAGCGGCGATCGAGGGCCGAGCGCAGCATCTCCAACAGGGTCGCCCGCTCCTCCAGTGCCGTCATCAGCCGGTCGGCGCGGGGCAGGTCGGCCGAGTGCGCGTCGGAGAGCAAGCGCGAGGCGCCCTCGGTGTAGAGCGCGTCGGCGCCGCGCTCGTGCTCCAGCTCGGTGAAGGCCGTGCCCAGCGTCGTGATGAACTCGGCCTCCGCCAGGCCGAGCTCGGGATCGGCGAGCCGGCTGGCGATCATCCGAGCGCCGAGTCCCATCCCGGCCAGCTGCTCGTTCAGGTAGCTCGAGGCCCACTCGACCAGGCCGGGGTCGACCGGGCCGGGGAAATCGAAGACGCGCTTGGCGACCGCCCCGTTGGAGGCGATCGCGACGATCATCACCCGGCTGGGCTGCAGGCGCAGCACCTCGACCCGGTGGATCGTCGCCGCGACCGTCTCGGGCGGCGCCGTGACCATCGCCATCAGGTCCGTCATCTGGGCGAGCGCCGCGGTCGTCTCCCGCATCGCCGCATCGATCTCGCGCCGCAGCTCGAGCTCGACCGCGCTCTCGGCCGGCGGCCCACCCGCCGCCATCATCAAATCGACGTGACGCCGGTAGCCAAGCTCCGTCGGGACCCGCCCAGCCGATGTGTGGGGATGCGTCAGATACCCAGCCGCCTCGAGAGCAGCAAGCTCAACGCGTACGGTCGACGGCCCCCACTCAACCCCCGACTGCTCCGCAATCTCCTTCGAGGGAACCGGCCGTCCCGACGCCAAATAGGCGTCAACGACCAACCTAAGGATCAACTCTTGACGCTGGGAAAGCACGCTTGAAGTCTAGGCAGAGCGCCGGGTGACCCCTCCCAAACCACTCAAGCGAGGCTCCCGCCGAGCTTTTTGGGAGGGGTCACCCGGCGCTCCCTACCCTTAAAGCTGAATTTCCGCCTCGGCGTTCCGAATCGTCTGGTTCTCACCCTGAGCGGCGACGGTGTCGATCACGACGGTGTCGCCATCGACGCTCTTGACCGTGCCGCTGACGACGATCTCCGTCTCCGGCGCACCCATCCCGCGGAACTGCACCGAGAGTCGCCTCAGCGCCTTGGGATCGCCGTCGGCGAGGTCGGTCGCCGCTCGCGAGACCAGGCCCATCATGTAGAGGCCGTGCAGGATCGTGTTTGGCAAGCCGACCGCCTTCGCGAACTCCGGATCGATGTGGATCGGGTTGAAATCGCCCGAGGCGCCCGCGTAGCGATGCGGGAGGTACTTGTCCGGCGTGACCTTCAGCTCTGGGATCGCCTCGCCAACGTCCAAGCTTGCCATCAGACCCCCCTCACGATCAGCGTCCAGGTGCCCTTGGCGACCTGGTCTCCGTTTTGGTTGACCGAGTTCGTCTCGAAGGTGTAGAAGCCCTTGCCGTCCTTCTCCGAGATGTCGACGCACCTGGCGGTGGTGGTGATCTCGTCGCCGGAGCAGGCCGGCTCGTCCCACTCGAATTCCTGACCGCCGTGCACCATCGCGGCGAAGTTCATGCCGACCTCGTCATCGAACATCGCCGGCGCCATCGCCGGCGAGCTGTAGACGACCGCGAACATCGGCGGTGCGACGACGTCGCGGTAGCCGGCCGCCCGAGCCGCGTCGCGATCGAAGTAGACGGGGTTGTCCAGCCCCACCACCGTCGCGTACTCCCGAATCTTCTCCTTGCCCACCTCGTACTTCGTGGCGGGCCATTCCTTCCCAATTGCCTCTGTCTTGATAGCCATGGTCGCGGCAGTCTAGAGACGCTCCCGGAGACTGGTCGCCCGGCCAGCTGGTGTCTCGCGCGGGCGGCAAGGGGTGAGGAGGTCGAGGAAAGGGAGTCGAGCACCCCTGCCAAAACACTCAAGCGAGGCTCCAGCCGAGCGTTTTGGCAGGGGTGCTCGACTCCCTCTACTCGTCGATCTCAAGCACGGCCAAAAACGCCTCCTGCGGCACTTCCACCCGCCCCACCGACTTCATCCGCTTCTTCCCCGCCTTCTGCTTCTTCAGCAGCTTCTGCTTGCGGGTGACGTCGCCGCCGTAGAGCTTCGCGGTGACGTCCTTGCGCAGCGCCTTGACCGTCTCGCGGGCGAGGATGTTGGAGCCGATCGCAGCCTGGACCGGCACGTCGAAGAGCTGGCGGGGGATCGTCTTTTTGAGCCGACCGACCAGCTTCTTGCCCTGCTCATAGGCGAATTCGCGGTGAACGATGATCGAGAGCGCATCGACCCGGTCGCCGGCGAGCAGGATGTCGACCTTGACCAGATCGGAGGCGCGATTGCCGATCGGCTCGTAGTCGAGCGAGGCGTAGCCGCGGGTCGAGGACTTGAGCAGGTCGAAGAAGTCGAGCACGATCTCCGCCAGCGGCATGTCGTAGCGGATCTGCACTCTCACCGGGCTCAGGTAGTGCATGTCTACGTGGGTGCCGCGGCGCGACTGGCAGAGCTCCATCACCGCACCGACCTGCTCGCTTGGGCAGATGATCGTGGCGCGGATGAAGGGCTCTTCGACCGTCTCGATCGTGCCCGGGTCGGGCAACTCGGTGGGGCTGCGCACTTCGACCTCCTCGCCGTTGGTGAGGTGGGCGACGTAGCGCACGTTCGGCGTCGTCGCCAGTAGGTCGAGGTCGTACTCGCGCTCCAAGCGCTCGCGCACGATCTCCATGTGGAGGAGGCCGAGGAAGCCGCAACGGAAGCCGAAGCCGAGCGCCTCGGAGGTCTCCGGCTCCCAGGAGAGAGCGGCATCATTGAGAGCGAGCTTCTCGAGCGCGTCGCGCAGGTCTTCGAAGCGATCGGTGTCGATCGGGAAGAGGCCGCAGAAGACCATCGGCCGAACCTCGCGGTAGCCCTCGAGCGGCTCGCCCGCGGGGCGGTCGACCGCGGTCAGCGTGTCCCCCACGCGCAGCTTGGCGACGTCCTTGATGCCGGTGATCAGGTAGCCGACGTCGCCCGCCTCCATGCCCTGCGCCGGCGTCATCGCCGGCCGGAAGAAGCCGATGTCGTCGATATCGGCCTGAGTGCCGTTCTGCATCGCCAGGATGCGGCCGTTCTTGCGAAAGGCACCGTCGACCATGCGCACGTAGGCGACCACGCCGCGGTACTGGTCGAACTCGGAGTCGAAGATCAGGGCGCGGGGCGGCGCCTCCAGCTCGCCCTCGGGCGGCGGTACGCGCGCGACGATCGCCTCCAGCACGTCGACCACCCCCTCCCCCGTCTTGGCCGAGATTGGGATCGCGTCGGCGGGGTCGCCGCCGAGCAGGTCGGCGATTTCGCCCGCCACCCGCTCCGGTTCGGCCCCCGGCAGATCGACCTTGTTCATCACCGGAATCAGCTCCAGGCCGTTCTCGATCGCCAGGTAGGTGTTGGCGAC
This sequence comes from uncultured Conexibacteraceae bacterium, assembly GCA_964591825.1. GTDB lineage: Bacteria > Actinomycetota > Thermoleophilia > Solirubrobacterales > 70-9 > VRUE01. The sequence goes on along the minus strand of CAZQET010000024.1, from coordinate 10,742 downwards.
GGTCTGTGCCTCCACTCCCTGGGCGGCATCGACGACCAGCAGCGCGCCCTCGCAGGCGGCGAGGCTGCGCGAGACCTCATAGGAGAAGTCGACGTGACCGGGGGTGTCGATCAGGTGCAGGTGGTAGGCCTCGCCGTCGGCGGCCTTGTACTCGACCCGGACGGCCTGCGCCTTGATCGTGATCCCCCGCTCGCGCTCAAGGTCCATCGAGTCGAGCACCTGGGCGCGCATTTTCTTCGGGTCGACGGCGCCGGTGATCTCGAGGATGCGGTCGGCCAGGGTCGACTTGCCGTGGTCGATGTGGGCGATGATCGAGAAGTTGCGAATGCGGTCCATCGGCGGGCCAGTATGGCGACTGCGGAAGGTTGGCGGATCCTCTCAGGGCCGCTTGGCCGGCGGGTCCTGTCGCGGCAGGGGACCCACCAGCCCCTGCGGTCGCTGAAGCGTCCTCGGGGCTGGTACCCCCTACCGCGCCACCCGCCGGACAGCGCCTTGGAAGCACCCGAGCACGAAACCGTTGCGGCCTACGGGCACGTCGATGGGTCGAGTGGGGTCCGCAGCTTGAAAATGATCGTCGGCGGCTTTTCCAAGACGACCCTCGCTCCCTGAGCTTCAGTCCAATGAGATGTGGGTGGGTAGGGGGGCTTGCCTGGTTCGATGCGGTCACGGGTGGTGACGACGTAGTCGTAGTGGCCTTCGTTGAGCAGGTGGCGCCATTGGGGGCAGGTGGTGGGGGCGGTGAAGCCGCCGTGGGGTTGCTCTTCGCCGACGTATTCGACGTGGTTGGAGAGGTCGCGGCCGAAGAGCGGGTACTGGCGGGTGCTGGTCGTGGCGATGCGCGCACCCTCGATTCCCTGGGCCCACTTGAAAGCGGCGTTGAGACCAGGGGCGGTGAAGGTCGGGTCCTCGTATCGGCGCTGGAGGTAGTGGCGCTGAACCGGATAGCCAACGCCGACAGCCAGCAGCAAGAGCCCAACGGCAGCCACCCTCCCCACCTTCCACCCAACCCCCCCGCTGACTTCGTCTTTTCTCTCGCTATGCGAGAGAAAAGACGAAGTCAGCGGGGGGGAGGCGAGGCGGTTGCGGAGCCGGAGCTGCGGGGCGGCGGGGAGCAGGGCCACGCCGAGGATTAGGGCTGGGGCGAGGTAGCGAAGGCCAGATTCGAAGCCGTGGGGCATGCCGTCCGGGCCGGAGGCGGAGGTTGGAGCGATCAGCCAAGCCACGCCCGCGGCAAGACCAACAAGACCGGCTACCCGCAGGGCCGGATCAGAGCGCGACCCGAGAGCCGCGACCAGGCCGGCAAGAGCGAGAGCCCCAAGCAGCGGCCAGAGAAGCGTCAGACCGTGGTGGAGACCGGGCAGGAACCAGTCCGACCAGACGGAGCCGTCCGTGAGGTAGCCGAGCACGCTGTGTCCTTCCCGCCCCCCCAGCGCCTGTTCGGGAGCGGGCAGCGTGATCGGCCCGAGGTGCTTGACCCAGGGCAGCGGGTTGCCCGTGTGGGCCAGGTTGCGCAGGTACCAGTAGCCGCCTCCTGCCAACGCTGCTAGCCCAGCTGCCTCAAGAGCGCGCCAGCGAACCCCATGGGGAGCAATGAACGCAACGCCCACGACGAGCACCGCTCCAGGCAGCAAGAAGTTGAGCTTCGTCCCAGCGGCCAAGCCTGCCGACAAACCGACAACCGCAGCGGGGCCCAGCGCGAACGCAGTTCCTACCTGGCAAGTAGAACTGCGTTCGCGCTGGGCCAAGGCAATCGCCACTCCCGCCAGGAGAAAGAAGATCCCGACAATGTCGTTTCGCGCCTCCCCTGCTTGGTCGTGAAGTGCCGGAACGCTGAGTGCGATTGCGGCAAGTGCCAGCGACCAGGGCGCAACCTTGTACGGCCGCCCAATGCACCACGCAGCCACCAAGCACCCGGCAAACCAGCCCAAATTCAGCAACGGCGACAGCAGATCCCGCCCGAACGCCAGCATTCCCACTGCGTGCAGCACTTCCGAGTTCGCCGGGTAGAACCACGCCAGGAACTGCGGCGCGATGAAGTGCAGGCTCCACGTATCGCCACTCTGAAAGAACCCAGCGGCAAACGGCCCGTGGTACCAGGTCGAATCGAACCCGGTCATCCCCGTCGAAAGCTTTGCCTTCGTCTCGACCGCAAAGCCCACCACTGCAATCGCAGCGATCAACAGAGCCGCCAGCGTGGCCGTTGAGGGAGGGCGAGGGGGTCCCTCCGCCTTGCTGGGTTTTTCGCCTTTAGGTGGGGTGCCCTCGCTGAGTGGTCTGTGCGAAAAACAGGACGCCGCTGCGTCGGAGGGACCCCCTCGCCCTCCCTCCAAGCGCCAGCGCAGCAGGACACCGCCCCCTGTGACCAGCACCAGGTAGGGAAGTGGTTTGAACCAGCCGAAGACGCCGAGTAGCTCCGCCACCCAGAGCAAGCCCGCGATAACAAGCACCGAGGTCGCGAGCTGAGCCGGGAGTCCGACCAATTCCGGCACTACCCGCCGCCGCACTGAGCTTGCCCCTAGCCAAGCGGCGCCGACGAGCAGGAGCAGCTCCGCGACGCCGAGCAGGTAGCGGCCGGGGCCGAGCATCTAGCTGCGGCGCAGGAGGCGCATGATCTGCTCCAGCTCGGCGATCCGCATCAGCTTGGCAGCGGCCAGATAGGTGAGACCACCGAGTCCCAGGCCGACGCCAAGGGAGACGATCTGACCAAAGAGCCCGCGGCCGAGGAGGCTGTCGAGCAGATCCCACACCCCATAGGAGACGCCCGCCAGCGCGGCCGCAGCCAGCGTGATCTTGGCCGCAGTGACGAATAGCGTCCGCAGCTCGAGCCCGCCGAACTTGCGCCTCAGCACGATTGCCTGGGCGACGACGGCGGCAGTGGTCCCGATCCCGGTCCCGGCGACGATGCCACCGGTGCCGAAGGGCTTGTAGAGGGCGAGAGCACCGAGGGTGGAGACGACGAGGTCGAGGGTGGCGAGGCCGGTCGCCATCCAGGGTCGCTGCAGGCTGAAGAAGGTGCGGGTCTGCAGCAGGTAGAGGCCGTTGGTCGGCAGCGAGAAGGCGAACCAGAAGAGCGCCGTGGCCACCAGGGTGGTCGCCGAGGGGCCGAATTCGCCACGCTGGTAGACGAGCCGGATCATCGGCACGGAGAGGACGAGGATCGCCGCCGCCGCCGGCACCAGCACGAAGAGGATCTGGCGCATGCCGTTGGCCATCGTCGCCCGCAGGTTCCCCAGCTCGCCGCGCGAGGCGAAGCGGGCCAGAGTGGGAAAGAGCACCGTCGCGATCGCGACCGAGAAGATGCCCTGAGGCAGCTGGTAGAGGCGGAAGGCCTTGTCGATCGCCGCCGGCGATTCGTCACTGACCAGGCTGCCAAAGATGCTGTTGATCAGCATGTTGAAGTTGATCAGGCCGAGGCTGAGCGTCACCGGCAGCATCAGCAGCAGCACGCGGCGCACGTCGGGGTTGCGCCATTCGAAGCTCCACTCGAATTTGAACGGCGTGTTGCGCAGGTCCCAGACCGGGATCAACAGCTGAACCAGGGTGCCAGCGAGGATGCCGATCGCGTAGGCGTAGATGCGGTTCTGGCCGTGGAAGGACGGTGCCAGCAGGACGGTGACCAGAATGATCGTCAGGTTCCAGAACAGCGGCGAGATGGCGAAGGCGCCGAAGCGGTCATAGCTGTTGAGGATGCCGACGACGACGCCGCTGATCCCGAGCAGGATCAGGATCGGGAAAAGGACCTGCGAGAGGGTGACGGTGAGGTCGAGAAGGGCTTGGTTGTTTTTGAAGCCCGGGGCGAAGATCGGCATGATCAGCGGCGCGAGCAGCACGAAGAGCGCCGTGATCGCGCCGAGCACCAGCGTGACCAGGAGCAGCAGAGTCGAGGCCAGGCGGAATGCCTCGCGGTAGTTTTTCTTCTCCAGCTGCTCGGTGAAGACCGGCACGAAGGCGGGCTGCAACGCCGCGTCGGCGAAGAGCGAGCGAACCAGGTTGGGGACCTGGAAGGCAATCGTGAAGGCCGACATCGGGCCGTAGACGCCGTAATAGGAGGCGGCGACCACTTCGCGCCCGAGGCCGACGATGCGCGAGGCGGCGGTGGCAGCCGAGAAGAACGCGGTGGAGCGCCCGATGCGCCCTGCCTGCCCCCCCGGAGAGGGATTTTCGCCCGGTTCCTCACCCGGCGCGAACGCCTCGGCCTCACGCACCGCGATCTCGCCGGCGAGCTCTGCCTCGTCGCGGTCGGGGCTGTCGGGTGCCTTGGGCGTCTCCAAGCTCGTCTCAGTCGCTATAGTCGGCGGCCGCCGAAGGCGGGCCCGGCGCCCGCTCAAGCCCACGACTCATGGCCAACATAGCCTCACAGAAGAAGCGGATCCTACGCAGCGAGCGCGAGCGCACGGAGAACCGCCTGCTCACCAGCACGGTGAAGACCTACTTCCGCCGCCTCGAGGCCGCGGTCAAGGAGGGCGACGCCGGCAAGGTCGAGGCGGAGCACAAGGCGCTCGTCTCGAAGATCGACAAGGCCGTGCAGAAGGGCGCCCTCCACAGGAACACGGGCGCTCGTAAGAAGTCGAGGGCCGCGCGAATCGCGTCAGCCTGACGGCTGCAAACCAGCGCATCTCGGCGTCCTCGCTCGGTATGTGCGCTCGCACACTCCCTCGCTCGTCCTTGATCTGCTTGGTTTTCGCGCGTCAGCCTGACGCGATCTTGTACATGGCCAGCGTCAGGGCCAGCTCGTCGCCGTACTCGGCGCCGCCGCGGCACCAGACCTCGAGGTCGGCCACGGCCTGCGTCGCGCGGCGCAGGTTGCCGAGGTTCGTCTTGCCCAGCCGCGCGACCAGCTGCTTGGCCGCGTAGGGGTGCATCTTGAGTCCGGCTTCGATCTGGCGTGGGGCAACGCCCTCCTCCAGCTGCGCTGCCGCCACGCAGGCGCTGCGCAGGCGCGAGGCGAGACCGTAGATCAGGCCGGTCACATTTTCGCCCTGGGAGACGAGCTGCTCGGCCAGCGCCACGCTCCTGGCGGGATTGCGTTCGATCACGGCGTCCGAAAGCGCCCAGACAGCGGCCTCCGAGCTGTCGGCGACCATCGCTTCGAGGTCGGCCACCGAGACGCTCCCTCCCTCGCCGGCCCACAGCGCTAGTCGCTCGAGCTCGTTGCGCAGGCGCACTGGATTGGGGCCCATCCGCTCGACCAGCATGGCGGCGGCCGCCGGCTCCAGGGCGAAGCCGAGGCGCTTGGCCTCGCCGTCAAGAAGGCGGGGCATCTCGCGCGGCTTTGGAACTTCGAACTCATGGATCTCCCCCATTGCCGCCTTGACCGCCTTGCTCAGCTTCGGCGGCGCTTTGGCCCGCGCGATCAGGACCAAGGTGAGATCTGCCGGCAAAGAGGCGATCGCGGCCGCGATCGCGTCCAGCTGCCTGTCGCGCCAGCGATCGACGCCGTCGGCAAGCAGGTAGCGGCGGCTCTCGGTCAGCGACATCGCGGGAATCGCCGCCAGCAGCGCCTCGTGGTCGGGCGCGCCGCGTCCCTCGCTCGGCTCGAACACCTCGAGCGCCCCGATGCCGCCGTCGCCCTCGGCCCGCGCGCGCAACCGCGCTCGGGTGGCGTCGATCTTCGCCTGGTCGGTGCCCGCGATCAGGTACAGCGATGCCAGTCCCTCGGCCAAGGAGCCAGTGTAGTGCCGGCCTACTGGGAATTCGCCGCGTCGGCGGCTTCCTTGGCCGACGCCGGGCTGGTCCCGGGCGAGGGCTTCGCTTCGGGAGCGGGCGCGGGCGGCTTGCCGGCGCCGCTTTCGTCCTGCTGAGCCTTGGCGGCGGCCGAGCCACCGGCGTTCGAGGTCGCCGGCTGCGAGCTCTTCGCGGACGACTTCTGGCCCTGGGACGACGACTTCTGGCCCTGGGAGTTCGACCCGTTGAGACCGGCCGCCTTGCCGCCGTCCGCAGTCGCCTTGGCACTTCCCCTGGAGGAGCCTCCTCCTTCGGTGGTGCTCACGGGTACGGTGGCGGCTGGAGCCGATTCCACCGGCCGAGGAACGTCGCCTGGGCTCGCCGGAGCCGGTGCAACTGGCTGCGCCGCCCCGGGGCTGGGCTGAAGCGGAGCGCCGGCGAGGTTGCGCGAGCGGCCGAGACCCGAACGAGCCTCCGCGGACCCCCGGTGGCGGCCGCGTGCCACGCTTGCGGGGAGCGGGACGGCCGCGCGCCGGGAAGAAACGCCGATCGGATGCTGTGAGGGGGACGTGAGGCCAACCGCGTCGTCCAGCCTCCCGACCTTGGTCGGCGCTCCAGGAAGAGGGCCACTGAGCACCGCCGGCCAGTCGAGCTGGGCGATGAAGGCGATCAGCCCAAGCCCGACCGCGGCGACGAGGCACAGCACGCCAAGCGAGACGCGGCGCAGGCGCAGCAGCATGCTGTTCGGGGCGAGGCTGAACCCGTCGAGCGAGTGCGAGAGTGCCTGTCCGATTCTGGAGGCCACCTTTACGACCATCGGTAGTCCCGGTCCAGCGCAAGAGGGCGCGGGGCACGAAACCCCAATTTCGATTCGGTAATTCGTCTAGAGGAATTCAGCCTGCAGTCGAGACCGCGAGCGAGCCGGTGCGCACGTCGAGCACGACGGTGCCGTCCTCGTCGGTGCGCAGCGTGGGCACGCCGTGGGCGGCAAGCTCGGCGAGCGTGGTGGGCGCCGGGTGCCCGTATGGATTGTCCGCCCCGACCGAGATCACCGCGAGACGAGGTCGAGCGCGATCGAGCAACGCGCCGAGGCCGGGGTCCTCGCTGCCGTGGTGGGCAACCTTGAGCACGTCCACGGGCCCGGGGTCGATCGGCACTTCGCCCGCCTCGGCGTCGGCAGTGAGCAGCATCGAGAACCGGCGCCAGCGGGCGAGCAGGACGAGCGCCTGCGTGTTGGGATCGGCTCCCCCCGGCGGCTCGGCGAGCAGCTCCCGAGGCGGCCAGAGCACGTCGAGACGAAGCGCGCCCAGGCGCAGCGAGTCTCCGGCCGCGATGCGAGCCGGTTCCGCGCCGGCGATGCGGGCCTCGCCCCGCAGCCTGCGGCTGAGGCGGGCGTAGAGCAGCCGCCGCACCGGGAAACGTCCGAGCAGCTCCTCGATCCCACCGGCGTGATCGGACTGTTCGTGGGTGACGATGGCGACCCCGAGCGCTCCGACGCCGGCAGCATGCAGCTTCGCCGCGAGATCGTCACCGGGAGGGCCACCGTCGACGAGAACGGCCGGGGCGCGGACCGGTTGGAGCAGGATCGCGTCGCCCTGGCCGACGTCGAGCACCGATACCCGCAGGCCGAAAGTCGGATCGACACCCCCCGCGCCACCCCCATTCGAGACGACCAGCAGGAGCGCGGCGATCGCCAACGTTGCCGCGGCCCCGACGATTCGCAATCTCCGCCCAACCCCCGGGTGCAACGCATTTGACATGAAATGGCTGTCGAACGCGTTGCACCCGGCGGGAGCGAGGGATCGCGGCCCGAGACGCCTCATTGCTGCGAGTCGTCGACGGCGAAAGAGCAACGGCACAGAGATGCAGGCCATGGCCAGAGTCGCGTAGGCGACGACCAGGCCCGCAATCCCGACATGCAGGTGCAGGCTGGCCCAGCCAGGACGCCCGCACCAGGCGGCGATCTGGGCGATGTAGGCGAGCAGCGGCGCGGCGATCGCGTTGAAGACGGCGACCGGGAAGCCCGGAATCTGCGCCCCGATCGCGGTCAGCATGCCGAGCCACATCGCGGGCGCGACCGCCGGCAGCGCCAACAGGTTGGCGACCAGAGTCGTGGTCGAGGCTTCTTCGAAGTGGAAGGCGATCAGCGGCGCGGTCGCCAGGGTCGCGGCGACCGTGATCGCGGCGCTCTCGGCAAGCGCGCCGCGCCAGCCCCCGCCGCCGCCAAGCCGCGCGCCGATCGCCCGCCGCAGCGGACCGGCCAGGGCGAGGATGCCGAGCACCGCGGCGAAGCTGAGCTGCCAGCCGACGTCGGCGGCGACGTGCGGGTCGATCGCGAGCGTCACCACTGCGGCGATCGCCAACGCGTAGAGACGCGACGCCCGCCTCCCCGCCAGGGTCGCGAGCACACTGAGGCCGCCCATCACCCCGGCGCGCACGATCGAGGCGCCAGCGCCGGCCAGGGGAACGTAGAGGGCGATCGCAGCCAGCACCCAGACCAGCCGGGCGCGCAAGGGAATGCCGAGCGCCGCCAGCAGCGGCATCGCCAGCAGGGCCAGCAGCGCCACGTTCTGCCCACTGACCGCGAGCAGGTGACTCAATCCGGCGCGGCGGAAGTCTTCGACGGTGGCCGCGTCCACCTCGTCGTCCTCACCGAGGACGAATCCGCGTGCGAGAGCCGCCTCGCGGTCGGGCATCGCCCGGCCGAGCGCCGCGTCGGCGCGGGCGCGGATCTCGGCGCGGTGGGCGAGGGCCAGGGCAAGGACCGCGAGGACGCCCAGCACCACCAGCACCGGAGGGCGGCTACCTCGCATCGGCGTCAGGGCTGAAGGCGCGCCCGCAGCGACTCCATCGTCGCCGGGCCGATGCCACTCACCTGGTCGAGCTGCTCGACCGAGGAGAGGCCGCCGTGCTCTTCGCGGAACTGGATGATGTCCTCGGCCGTGACCGGACCGATGCCGTCGATCGTGTCGAGCTGCTCGGCGGTGGCGGTGCCGAGGCTGATCGGCGCCTCTTCGGCGGACCCGCTGGCCGCTGCCAGCGACGCCGCAACCGGTCCCTGCGCGGGCACCACCACCTGCTGGCCGTCAGCGAGCCGGGCTGCGAGGTTGATCGCTTCCAGCTCGGCATGGGCCGTGGAGCCGCCCGCCCTGTCCACCGCATCGGTGACCCGGGCGCCGGCCGGCAACCTGTATACGCCCGGCTCGGCCACCGCCCCGGTCACGTCGACGACCACATCGTCGCCGCCACTTTCGACCTTCACCCCGCCGCCGCCAGGAGAGAACGAGGCTGACGGAGACCCCCCACTCTCCCCCTCGGCCCGAATCGCCCGCGCCCCGAGCAGCAGCAACGCCACGGCAACGGCCCCATAGACAGCGATCTGCGAGCGCGACATCTCCGGCATGCCGGGGACCCTGACCGGTCCCAGCGCACGCGTGGCGCGCTAAATCAAAAAACTCTCAGACGTCTTCGTCGTCATAGCCCGCCACCTCAGCCAATTGGTCGCTGTAGAGCTCGGCGGCGGCCACAGGTGGGGACTGGACGGAGACGCAGGCGAGCTCGCCATCGTCGCCGTTGTTGGCGATCGAGTGCTCGGTGGCGGGCGGGACGAGGATCAGATCGCCCACGGCAACCTGCTGGGTGTCACCGGCGACCGACATCGAGCCGGCGCCGCGAACCACCACGTAGGCCTGCTCGGCCTCCTCGTCGGAGCGCAGCGTCTGCTCGCTGCCCGCGGGCAGCTCGATCCAGGTCACCGAGAGATTGCGCGAGCCCAGTTCGCCGGCGTCCATGAGCACGCGGGTGCGCAGCCGGTGCCATTCCTCGACCGACGCCTCGGAGTGTCTCCTCACAAGCACGCGCGCTTTGTACCAGATACCTGAACCGAAGCCGTGATCGCTCAGCGAACCACGAGGTTGACCAGCTTGCCCGGCACGACGATCTCCTTGACGACCTCCTTGCCGTCGAGGAATCGCGCGACCTTCTCGCTCGCACGGGCAAGGGCGAGAAGCTCCCCCTGGGGCGCATCGGCGGCCGCCTCGATCCGGTCGCGCAGCTTGCCGTTGACCTGGACGACCAGGGTGACGGTGTCGCTGAGGAGCAGCGCATGGTCGGCCTGGGGCCAGGGCTGCTCCCAGACGCGACCGCCCTCCAGGCGCTCCCAGATCTCGGCGCCGAGGTGCGGCGCAAAGGGGAAGACGAGCGAGGCCGCGGTGGCGGTGGCGAAGCGCACTGCCGCGGCTCCGAGGGCGTCGCCGTAGAGGCCGTCCTTGAGCCGGTAGGCCTCGTTGACCAGCTCCATCACGGCGGCGATCGCGGTGTTGAACTGGAAGCCCCGCTGGAAGTCGCGAGTGACCTTGTCGATCGCCCAGTGGGCCTTGGCGACGAGCACCCGCGCATCGCCCTGGAGGGCGTCCGCCTCGAGATCGCCGGCGCTCCTCTCCTCCACCTCCTCGCAGAGGCGCCAGAGGCGCGAGAGGAAGCGGTTGGCGCCCTCGACCCCCTCGTCGACCCAGTCGGCGTCGCGCTCGGGCGGGCCCATGAAGCAGATGTAGGTGCGGGCGGTGTCGGCGCCGTAGCGCTCGACGTACTCGGCCGGGCTGACCGTGTTGCCGCGCGACTTCGACATCTTCGCCCCGTCGCGGGTGATCATCCCCTGGGCGAAGAGGTTGGCGAAGGGCTCCTGCACGTCGAGGTGACCGAGGTCGGCGAGTGCCTTGGTCAGGAAGCGCGCGTACATCAGGTGCAGGATCGCGTGCTCGACCCCGCCGATGTACTGGTCGACCGGGAGCCAGTGGTCGGCGGCGGCGCGATCCCAGGCGGCCTCGTCGTTGCGGGGGTCGAGGTAGCGGATGAAGTACCAGGAGGAGTCGACGAAGGTGTCCATGGTGTCGGTCTCGCGCCGCGCCGGCGCGCCGCACTTCGGGCATGGGCACGCATAGAAGGCGGCCGACTTGGCCAGCGGGTTGCCGCTGCCATCGGGCACCAGGTCCTCGGGCAGCACCACCGGCAGGTCCTGGTCCGGCACCGGCACTTCGCCGCACTTGGCGCAGTGGATGATCGGGATCGGGCAGCCCCAG
>CAZQET010000023.1:0-4396 GCA_964591825.1 uncultured Conexibacteraceae bacterium | reverse complement strand
CCAACCGCGAGCCGGTCGTCGACTACGACGAGCAGACGGTGGTCGAGGCGCTGCGGCGGCTCGCCCTGCGCGGCTGGACGAGACTCGCCAGCGGCGCCGGCAGCCGCTCCCGCAAGTACCGCCATCTGCTCGACGACGCCTTCGGGCTCGATGCAGGGGAGCTCTCGCTGCTCGCGGTGCTGATGCTGCGCGGCCCGCAGACGCCCGGCGAGTTGAAGCAGCGCGCCCAGCGCCTCCATGACTTCCCCGACCTCGCCGCGGTCCAGGAGCCGCTCGAGCGCCTGGTCGAGCGCGGCCTCGTTGCGCGCCACGAGCGGCGGCCCGGACAGAAGGAGGAGCGCTACGAGCAGCTGCTCGGCGGCGGGACCGTTGCCCCTCCAGCCGAAGCCGACCCGCAGGCGGCGCCGGGTGCTCCCGAGGCGGGGGAGAGCGAGCCCCTTACGCCCGCCGAGGACCGCCTCACCCGGCTGGAGCGAGAAGTCGCCGAGCTGCGCTCCGAGCTGGCGGCGCTCCGTGCCGCCCTCGGCGACTGACGCCCCCTTGCGCCTCGCCGCCGATGCGCTACCGTGAGCGGCGGTCCCACGCGTAAACGTCCTGGTTCGCAACAGGAAGGTAGGGGAGGTCGATGTTCAGACCCATGGGACCGAGCATTCAGCGCCGCGCCGGAGCGGCGCTGGCTATCTGCGTCGTTCCGTTTCTGCTCCAGGCGCCGCTCGCCGCAGCCGGCCCGGGGTATCGGCTCGACGCGACGCAGCCCTCGATCGCGCTGAGCGCGCAGGCGCCGATCGGCGTCGCCGTCGACCAGAGCAGCCAGGACGTCTACGTCGCCGAGGCGAGTCGCAGCCTGTCCCAGGTTACGCCGGGCCTCGTTGAGCAACTGACCGCGGCGGGGACGCCGACCGCGAGCTCCCCGTTCGTGACCGGTGGCCAGGACTTCTTCGCCTCCGTGGCCGTCAATCCGGCCACCGGTGGCATATACGCCTACCAGTTCGAAGCTTCGACGCCGTATGGCCAGAAGGGCACGCACGAGGTGAACGTCTTCTCCTCCACCGGCGTGCTCGGTGGCTCCTTCGCGGTTGACAACGCGAAGGCCGGGACGATCGCCGCCGACGCCTCCGGACGCCTCCTCTTTCCCAACGACGTCGCCGGCAGCGTGCAGATCTTCGATTCCTCCGGGAACCTGCTGGGCGCGGTCACCTGTGGGGGCTGTCCAGGCGGTGGCTTCTCCACACCACAGGCCGTCGCCCTTGGCCCCGGTGGCAAGCTCTACGTGGTCGATAGTTCCGGCGGCGGAAGCGTGCTGGTGCTTTCGCCCTCGGGTGGCTCCTACGCTTACGAATCGACCCTGCAGAGCGGCAAGGGCGCGGTCGGGGTCGCGGTTGACGGCGCCAGCGGCAACGTCTTCGTAGGCGACCGGGTGGGCAGCGCGTATCACGTCGTCGCCTACGATTCGTCCGGCACGGCCTTCGACGATTTCGGCGCCGGCCTGGCGACGCCGGCGCAGGTCGAAGCGGTCACCGGCCAGCTCGCGATCAACGCGACCACGCACAGGCTCTACCTCAGCGACCCTGGCGGCAACAAGCTCTGGACCTTCGAACCCGCCGCCTCGATCCCTGCGCCGATGGCCAGCGCCACGGCGCCGAGCTCCGTCGGCCAGGTCGAAGCCACCCTGCGCGCCGAAGTCGAAACGACCGGGCACGTGCTGACCGGATGCCACTTCGAATACACCGACCACGCCGATTTCCTCGCCAACGGCTTCGCCAACGCGCAGCCGGCGCCCTGCCCGGCGGTGGTGGGGGGAGAGCAGGCTGTCACGGTCTCCGCCAGCGTGAAAGGTCTCGACCCCGGGACCAGCTACGACTACCGGATCTCGATCGCCGACTTCGGCGGCGCCGACGAAAGCGGCTCTCAGTCGTTCCAAACCCTGCCGCCGTTGCCCCCCGAAGCGACGACCGGGGCGGCGACCTCGCTGACCAAGACGACGGCGACGCTGGCGGGCACGGTCAACCCGAAGGGGGGGCCGGTCTCCAACTGCCACTTCGAGTACCTCACCGAGGCGGCCTTCCAGAGCAGCGGCTTCGCCGGTGCCACCACCAAGCTCTGCTCGCTGGCCCCCAGCGGCAACGCTGCCGTGGCGGTCACGGCGAAAGTCACCGGTCTCCTCGCGGGGACGGCCTACCGCGCCCGCGTCGTCGCCACCAACAACTCCGGCACCACGCAGGCGGCGGAGAGCAGCTTCACGACGGTGGCCGAAACCTGCGCCGAAAACGCCGCCCTCTGCCCGCCGGAAGAACCGGCGCCCGCTGACCCGCCGGTCATCACTCCGCCCAGCCCCTCGCCGACCCCCTCGCCGCCGGCGAAGAAGGGGCTCACCTGCCGCAAGGGCTTCAAGAAGAAACGCGTCCACGGCAAGCTCAGGTGCGTGAGGGTGAAGAAGCGTGGCAGCAGGCGCCACTAGCGCCAACACCTAGCAAAAGCCTGCGTTTTGCAGGCAAGACACCGGTGTCTTGACAATCAGACAACCGTGTGTCTTAATCTCGGCTAGTTCCAGAGACACAGATGTCTGCGTTTCCTGGGATCAGTACAGGGACATAACCGAGCCTCGAGGAAGCCGCAAAGGGAAGCGGCGGGCAGAGGGGCTCACGGGACAAAGGAGAGACCTACGTGAAGCATCACGCGAAGGCGCCATCCGCGGAATCAAGCTCGTGCCAGGGCACCGCCCCCGGCTCGACCGTCCGTGGGGCTCTCGTCACCCGTGGTGCGTCCGCTGGTGCCGACGGGAGTGGTGCGCCTTCGCATCGGCGTCATGCAATCCAGACCGCCGTGCTGGCACTCACCATCCTTTCTCTCCTCGCCCTGGCTCCCGCCGCCCTCGCCACCCCGGGCCGCACGCTTGACCCCTCCAGCTCCTTCGCCTCCTCCAGCCCAGGCGCACTCGCCGTCGACCAGTCAAGCGGCGATGTCTATGTCATCGACCACCTCACCGAGCAGGTCCGCCGCTACACCTCGACCGGCGCCGCCGCCCCCTTTGCCGATCTCTCGGGATCCAACACGATCGACGGGGGCTCGGGTGCGGGCTCCAGCAACGACGCCACCCCCGACGGCAGCTTTGACTTCAATGCTCCAAGCCAGGTCGCCGTCGACAACTCCGGCGGCCCCACCGATGGTGACGTCTACGTCGTCGACTCGGGCGAAAGCTTCAGCGGCCACGCGGTGGTCGACATCTTCTCCTCCGCCGGCGACTACCTCGGCCAGTTGAACGGCACCGGGACCGGGGAGGGCAAGTGGGACGCAGCGTTCGCCTTCCCGTGCGGCGTGGCCGTCGCTCCCAACGGCACGCTTTACGTCTCCACCGCCGTCAGTGGCACCATCGACCGCTTCTCACCGCCAAGCGGCGCCAACACGGTGATCGGCAACGCTGACTTCAGCGCTGCGATCAAAGGGGTCTACGGCTGCAGCCTCGCCGTCGACTCCAGCGGCGACGTCTATGAGGCCCAGGACTCCGTCGAACCGGGGATCCTGACCAAATACGCCCCCTCGGACTTCGGCCACGTCGGACCGGCGGGCACGTCGGTCATCAGCAGCGAAATCGTCAACGGCGTCAGCGTCGATCCTTCCACCGATGACCTCTACGTCGACGAGGGCAGCTCGATCCACGTCTTCGACCCCAGCGGTAGCCCCTTCTACACCTTCGGCTCCTCGGCGGACTTCGGCACCACCTCTGACGGAGTCGCGGTCAAGGGCGAACACGGCAACGCCTACGTGGCCGATCTCGCGCACAACGAAATCGACGTTTACTCGCCCTACGCCCTCGCCACGCCCCCCGCGGTCGTCACCCAACCCGCCAGCGGCGTTGGCCTCTTCTCCGCAACCCTCAACGCCACGGTCAACCCACGCTCCTCTGAAGTCACGGACTGCCACTTCGACTACGTCGACGACTCCGCCTTTCAGGCGAACGGCTTCAGCAGCGCCGCGACCGCACCTTGCTCGCCGAACCCGGGCTCCGGCACCCATGAAATGGCCGTTTCCGCCGCGCTGGCAAACCTTCCCACGAATACCACCTACCACTTCCGCGTCGTCGCCACCAATGCCGGAGGCACCGCCGACGGCGAAGAAGCCACCTTCACGACACAGCCCTACGCAATTACCGACGCGGCCAGTTCCATCGGCCATACGACCGCCACCCTCAACGGTCACTTCGACCCCAACGGCGACGCCGGTCTCGACGTCACCGGCTGTCAGTTCGAATGGGGCACCGACACCACCTACAGCGGCGGCACGGCTCCCTGTCAGCAGGGCAGCTCCTTCAATTCGGTCGCCGCGGTCAGCGCCTCGCTGAACGGCCTGCGCGCCGGCGCGCAATATCACTTCCGCCTGCACCTGACGACGGCCTCCC
>CAZQET010000022.1:0-25604 GCA_964591825.1 uncultured Conexibacteraceae bacterium | reverse complement strand
GCCTGGCTGAGCTATTGGGAGCGCCGGTGAAGCCAGCCCCCGCCGTGGTCGGCGATCAGGTCGCGGCCATGGCCGAGGCGCTCGCGCCGGGCGAGGTGCTGCTGCTCGAGAACGTGCGCTTCGAGCCGGGCGAGACCGGGGACGACCCCGCCCTGGCCGAGCAGCTCGCCGCCCTCGCCGACCTCTACGTCGACGACGCCTTCGGCGCCGCTCACCGCGCCCACGCCAGCACCGCCGGCGTCGCCCAGTCGCTGCCCGCCTACGCGGGCCTGCTGCTCGAGCGCGAGGTGACGGAGCTGAGCGGGGTGGTCGAGTCACCGGCGCGGCCGCTCGTCGTCGTCCTCGGCGGAGCCAAGGTCAGCGACAAGGTCGGCGTGATCGACCGCTTCCTCGAGATCGCCGACGAGATCCTGATCGGCGGCGCGATGTGCTTCAGCTTCTTCCGCGCGCAGGGCCTTCCCACGGGCGACTCGCTGGTCGAGGAGGAGGGCGTCGAGCTCGCGGCCAGGGCGCTGCAGCGCGCCGACTCGGTCGACTGCGACCTCAGCCTGCCCGTCGATCTGGTCCTCGGCGAGAGCTTTGACGCGGAGACCGAGCGGCGCGAGAGCGACGGGGTGGAGGTGCCGGACGGCTGGATGGGACTCGACGTCGGCCCGCGCACGGCCGAGGCTTACGCGGAGGCGATCGGCGAGGCGGGCACGGTGCTCTGGAACGGGCCGATGGGGGCCTTCGAGCTGGCGCCGTTTGCGGCGGGGACGCGCGCGGTCGCCGAGGCCGTCGCTGCGGCGCCGGGAACGACGGTGGTGGGCGGTGGCGATTCGGTCGCCGCGCTGCAGCAGTTTGGGCTTGGCGAGCAGGTGGACTGGCTTTCGACCGGAGGAGGTGCCTCGTTGGAGTTGCTGGAGGGGAAGAAGCTGCCCGGGGTGGAGGCCCTTATGGACCAAGGTGGGCACCGCCCGCCCGCGGCGGACGCGGAAGCGAGCGAGGGAGATCACCGGTCATGATGAGCCCGAACGAGCGAGAGCAGAGCACGCGGGCGGAATTTGTGAGGACCCCGTACATCGCCGCCAACTGGAAGATGCACAAGACCGTTGCCGAGGCGGGCGAATTCGTCGATGCGCTGCTGCCGCAGATCGCCGCGACCCAGAGCGACGTCGTCATCTGCCCGCCGTTCACGGCGCTGACCGCGGTGGTCGAGCGCCGCTATGGCACTGCGGTCAAGGTCGCTGCCCAGAACATGCACGAGGAGGACTCAGGAGCCTTCACCGGCGAGGTCTCTGCGCCGATGCTGGCCGAGCTCGACGTTGAGGCGGTCGTCCTCGGCCACTCCGAGCGGCGCCAGTACTTCGGCGAGACCGACGAGGCGCTGGCGCGCAAGGTGCCGGCGGCGCTCGCCGCCGGTCTCGAGCCGATCCTCTGCATCGGTGAGAGCGAGGAGGCGCATGACGGCGGCCAGACCGAGGCCGTGCTGGAGCGTCAGCTGCAGGCCGATCTGGCCGGGGTGGGGGGCACGCAGCTGGCTGAGGTCGTGATCGCCTACGAGCCGATCTGGGCGATCGGCACCGGTCGCACGGCCACCCCCGAGCAGGCCCAGGAGGCCTGCGTCTTCATCCGCGACTTCCTGCGCGAGCGCGGTGGCGAGGCGGACGCGGTGCGGATCCTCTACGGCGGCTCGGTCAAGCCCGCCAACGCGGCCGCGCTGCTCGGACAGCCCGACATCGACGGCGCCCTGGTCGGCGGCGCCAGCCTCGACGCCGAGGACTTCGCGGCGATCGTGAACGCGGCATGAGCTTCCCCTCGCTCGCCCTCGTCATCCTCGACGGCTGGGGCATCGCCGAGCCCGGGCCCGGCAACGCGATCTCGCTCGCCGAGACGCCGGTCTTCGACCGCCTCTGGGAGCGCTTTCCACATACGCGGCTCTCCGCCCAGGGCCGTGACGTCGGCCTACCCGACGGGCAGATGGGTAACTCGGAGGTCGGGCACCTCAACCTCGGTGCCGGCGCGATCGTCAAGCAGGACCTGGCCCGCATCGACGACGCGATCGCCGACGGCAGCTTCTTCGAGAACGAGGCGCTGCTTGCCGCCTGCGACCGCGCCCGACGCAGCCCGCGCGGTCGCCTGCACCTACTCGGCCTCGTCTCCGACGGCGGGGTGCACTCGGGCTGGGAGCACATCGAGGCGACGATCGAGCTGGCCTCGCAGGAGGGTGTTCCCGATGTCGTCTTTCACGCCTTCACCGACGGCCGCGACACGCTGCCCCACGGAGGCGGGGGATATCTGCGCGAGCTGGAGCGCTGGTTGCGCCAGGCGGGCCGGGTGGCGACGGTGAGCGGCCGCTATTACGCGATGGACCGCGACACGCGCTGGGAGCGCACCAAGCTTGCCTATGACGCGATCGTCCACGCCGAGGGTCTGCGCGCGGACAGCTCCGAGCAGGCAATCGAGACCTCGTATGAGCGCGAGGAGACCGACGAGTTCGTCAAGCCGACGGTGATCGGCGACTACGACGGCGTCACCGAGGGCGATGTCGCCTTCTTCATCAACTTCCGCCCCGACCGGGCGCGCCAGATGACCCGCGCCCTCGCCGAGCCCGGGTTCGGGGAGTTCGCGCGCGCCGGCGGGCCAGTGCTCGAGCTGACGACGATGACCGAGTACCGCAAGGGCTGGCCCTACCCGGTCGCCTTCCCCGAGGCGCGCCCGGAGACGACGCTCGCCGAGGTGGTCTCTGAGGCCGGCGGGCGTCAGCTGCACGTCGCCGAGACCGAGAAGTACGCCCACGTCACCTACTTCTTCAACGGCGGTCGCGAGCGGGAGTGGGAGGGGGAGGAGCGCCACCTGGTCGATTCGCCCCGCGACGTGCCGACCTACGACCACAGGCCCGAGATGAGCGCCCGCGCAGCCGCCGATACCTTCGTTGGGCACTGGCGCGAGGGCGACTACCGCTTCGGGATCGTCAACTTCGCCAATCCGGACATGGTCGGCCACACCGGCGTGATTCCGGCCGCGGTGGCCGCGGTCGAGGAGGTCGACGGCTGTCTAGGCGACGTGGTCGAGGCAGTCACCGCCAAGGGTGGCGCCTGCATCGTCACCGCCGATCACGGCAATTGCGACCACATGCTCGAGCCCGACGGCTCGCCCAACACCGCCCACTCGCTCAACCCGGTGCCGCTGATCGTCACCGCCGAGGGGCTCTCCCTGCGCGACGGCGGCATCCTCGCCGACGTCGCCCCAACCACCCTTGACCTTCTCGACATCCCCCAGCCGGCGGCGATGACCGGCCGGTCCCTGATCGACGAGTGAATGGTTGACCCACCAATACGGTGGTCAATCGTTCAGTGAGCAGCCATGCGGACGGAACGGGACAGGCTGAGATTCGAGATCGGGGCGCGGGATGGGGCGGCGCGCGCCGGAGTCCTGCACACGGCACACGGGCCGGTGCAGACGCCGGCCTTCATTCCGCTTGCCACCAAGGGAACGGTGCGCGGGTTGGAGTCGCGCGAGGTCGCCGCGCTCGGCTACGAGATGGTGCTCGGCAACACCTACCACCTCTTCGTCTCACCGGGCTCGGAGCGGATCGCTGCTGCTGGTGGCCTGCACGGCTTCATGGGCTGGGACCGCGCCCTGATCACCGACTCCGGCGGCTTTCAGGTCTTTTCGCTGGCCCACGGCGGGGTGGCGAACGAGATCAAGGGAAGTGGTCGCCAGGGTGGCGCCCACGGCTCGGTCGTCTCGATCGACGAGGAGGGAGTGCGCTTCCGCTCCTATCGCGACGGCGCTGAGCTGTTCATCTCGCCGGAGGTCTCAATGGGAGTGCAGGCTGCCCTTGGCTCCGACATCGCTCTCGTCTTCGACGAGTGCACGCCCTTCCACGCCGATCGCGACTACACCGCTCGTTCGACCGAGCGCACCCACCGCTGGCTCGACCGCTGCCTTGCCTGGCACGCCGAGAGGGGGCCGGCGCGCCAGGCGGTCTTCGGCATCGTCCAGGGAGGAGTGCACGAGGACCTGCGACGCGAGTCGGCTGAGCTCGTCTCGGCGGCGGCCGTCGACGGCCTGGCGATCGGCGGCACCCTCGGCCGCGACAAGGTCGAGATGCGCGAGGTGCTCGGGATGACCGCGCCCCTCCTGCCGGAGGAGGCGCCCAAGCACCTGCTCGGCATCGGCGAGATCGACGACCTGCTCGCCGGCATCGCCCTCGGCCTCGACGTCTTCGACTGCGCCGTCCCCACCCGCCTGGCCCGCCACGGCGTCGCCCTCGTCCCCGATCCCGAGAACCGCTTCCGTCTCGATCTGCGCAAGTCGGGCCACCAGGGTGATCGCAATCCAATCGCCGACGGATGTCCTTGCAGCGCGTGCCAACACCATGACCGCGATTACCTCAGCTACCTCTCCCGCGCCGAAGAGCTCACTGCCGTTCGCCTCCTCTGTCTCCACAACCTGACCTACCTGCAAGAGCTGACGACCCACGCCCGCGAGGCGATCGAGACGCAGAAGTTCAGCGTCTACTCGGAAGCGATCTTGGACGGGAAGCCCCCCTGGGATGGAAGCGTGGCCGAATAACGCGTCTCGCGCGCCGCCGTGCTATTCGGTGTTCTTCTTGATCAGTTCTTCGAATTCGCCGACGACCTTTTCGATCGTGTTGCCGGTGACTTCGGTTGCGTGCACCCCGGTGGCCTTGTCGGTCAAGAAGATCACGCCCGCCGCTACGGCGGCGGCGATCAGAGCTAGAGCTATAAGGGCCATGACGAAGCGGGTGAAGCGGGAGAAGGCGCTGCGCTTCGCTCGCGCTGGGGCTGGTGGGGGAGCTGCGGGAGGTGGCGGTGGCTGGACGCGCGGGGTCGGGCGTCGGGTCACCGAGGGTTCAGCCGGGCGGTACTCGGTCTGGGCGGTGCGGTCGAGACGGCGGGTCGCGGTCTCGCCGCCGAGGACGCTGGTGGCTGCGGTGCCCTCGCTCTCGGGCAGGGTCACGTCCTCGCCCTGCAGGCCCAGCGCCAAGCCGCCGGCCAGCTCGCTGGCGCTGGCGTAGCGTCGCAGGGGGTCACCCTCCAGGGCGCGCAGCACCGCCGCGCCGAACGGCTCGGGGACGTTGCCGTTGTAGGTGCTCGGCGGTAGCGGTTTCTCGTTTTGCTGGCGTACCGCGAGCTCGGCCAGGGTCGAGCCCTCGTACGGCAGGCGGCCGGTGAGGAACTGGTAGAGGACGACGCCGAGCGCGTAGACGTCGGTGGCCGGTGTCGCCTCCTCGCCCCGCACCTGCTCGGGCGAGAGGTAGGCAGCGGTGCCGACGACCGAGCCGACCTGGGTGATCCGCGTCTGTTCAGCGGCGCGGGCGATGCCGAAGTCGGTCAGCTTCACCGTAAGCTCGCCGCCGCCGACCGGGCCGCCGACGATCATCAGGTTGCCCGGCTTGACGTCGCGGTGGATGATCCCGCGGCGGTGGGCATAGTCGAGCCCGGCGCAGGCCTGGGCGCCGATCTCGGCGGTCGTCTCGGCGTCGAGCGGCCCCCGTTTCTGCAGAATCTGGGCGCCGGAGCGGCCCTGCACGTACTCCATCACGATGAAGTGGCGGCCGTCGTCGATGCCGGTGTCGTAGACCTGGACGATGTTGGGGTGGATCAGCTTCGCCACCGCCAGCGCCTCACGGCGGAAGCGGGCGACGAAGCGCTCGTCGTCGGAGAGGTGCTCGGCGAGGACCTTCACCGCGACCGTCCGCTCCAGTGTCAGGTCCGTTGCCCGGTGCACCGTGGACATGCCGCCAGAGCCGAGCTTCTCGCCGATCTCGTAGCGGCCGGAGAGGATCGTCGTGCTCATCCTTCGCCTCCGGGTCCTGCGGGAGCGCCGGGGCTGACGCCGCCCGGTGCGCCGGTGCCACCGCTTTCTTCTTCGCTCGGCGGCGGTGCGGGGGGCGTCTGTTTTTCGGACCCTTTTTCCGCTGGCGGCGCTTCGCGTTCTTCGTCTTCTTCTTCGCGCTCGAGTTCCTTTTCTTCCTTTTCCCGTTCCTTTTCGGCCTTCTTTTCCTGGCCGGGCGGCACTTTCTCTTCTTCTTCTGTCGAGGTCGCTTCCGTGGAGGGGGGCGGGGATTCCGTCGTTTCTTCCTCGCAGGTCGCGATCACTTCATTCAGCTTGGTCACCCCGCGCTTCAGCGCTTCGACCAGCTTCGCGTCGACGCCCTGCAGCGATTCGACCTGGTCGCTGACTTCACCAACCGCATCTTCGGCGCCGACGCATTCGCCTTCTTCGGCGTACTGCTCGATGCGGTCGAGGTTCTCGGTGATTTCCCGCGCGGTTCCGCCGGGCAGCAACTTTGCGTCGCTTTCGCTCCCGCAGGAGGCGAGCGCGAACGCGATGCCGAGACCCAGCGCGAGGGCGAGCGTGGAGGCGACCAGCTGACGCACCGTTGCGAGTCTAGAGAACGGCCCCTGGGCCTTATTTCCCCTGCAATTGTCGGTCACTGGCCGGTGTGGAGCCGGTCGGCGAGGCGGCTCGGCAGGCCGGCCGCGAGGATCGGCTCGGCGGCTCGCTCGACGTCGTAGGCGACGCGGTGGAAGCGGGCGGCGCCGGTCTCGGTGTCGAGCTCGAGCCAGGCGGCGCGAGGGTCGCCGTCGCGGGGTTGGCCGACGCTGCCCGGATTGACCAGCCAATCTCCCACGGCGAGGTCGAGCAGGGCGCCGTCGCTGGCCTGGGCACCCTTCACCTCCTGCTCGCCACCCACGGCGATTCGGTTGAAGAAGAGGGCGACGTGCGAATGCCCGATCAGGCCGATTCGCTCTGGATTGGCGTCCATGCCGGCGCTCGCCTGCTCGCCGGAGAGCACGTACTCCCAGACCGGGTCGCGGGGAGAAGCGTGGAAGAGCCCGATGCCCTCACGCACGACGGCCGGGTTGAGCTCGCGCAGGAATGCGAGAGTCGACTCCTCGACGTTGGCCTGCGTCCACTCGACCGCGACCGCGGCCGCCTCGGAGAAGGAGCCGATGTCGAGCTCGCCCAGCACTGCGAGGTCGTGATTGCCGACCAGGCAGACCGCACAGCGCTCGCGCACCAGCGCCGCGCAGGCGTCGGGCTCGACCCCATAGCCGACCACGTCGCCAAGGCACCAGAGCTCCTCCAACCCCTCGTCGTCGGTGGCGGCGAGCACCGCTTCGAGCGCCGGCAGGTTGGCGTGGATGTCCGTAATCGCCCCGACGCGCAAGCCGCCAGGGTACTTCCAACGGGCTCCTCTCCATACGATGCGGCGACGATGGCAGCTGCCGACCCGATCGCCGAGCTCCGCTCCGCCGTGGAACGCGCCGCCCGCTCGCTGCGGGACGGCGAGCCGATCGGCCCGGAGCCGACGCTCGAGCGGCCGCCGAAGCCCGAGCTGGGCGACTACAGCTCCAACGCGGCGATGCTGCTGGCAGCGCCGCTGGGGGAAAGTCCGCGCGACGTCGCCGGCCGCCTCGCCGAGCGGGTCCGCGAGGAGCTGGGAGAGGGAAAGGTCGCAAGGGTCGAGGTCGCGGGTCCCGGCTTCGTCAACCTCTTCCTCGCCGACGAGTGGTACCGCGAGGCGATGGTCGGCCTGGCTGCTGCCGGCGAACGGCTTGAGCCCGCACCGGTCGACTCCCCCGAGCGTGTTCTGGTCGAGTTCGTCTCCGCCAACCCGACCGGCCCGCTGCACGTGGGCGGCGGCCGCCACGCCGCTTACGGCGACTCGCTCGTGCGCCTGCTCGAGGCGGTCGGGCACGAGGTCGAGCGCGAGTTCTACGTCAACGACGCGGGCGGCCAGATCGATCGCTTCGCCGCCTCGATTGCCGCCCGCATGATGGGCGAGGAGCCGCCCGAGGACGGCTACAACGGTGAGTACGTGATCGAGCTGGGCGAGCGGATCGCGGCCGAGGGGATCGAGAGCGACGACCTGGAGACAATCGGCAGCCGCGGCATCGATCTGATCCTCGAGCGCGTCCGCGCAACGCTCGACCGCTTCGGCGTGCGCTTCGACAACTGGGTCTCCGAGCGCGACCTCTACGCGCGGGGCGAGGTGGACGCGGCCCTCGCCCAGCTCGAGGAGCAGGGCCATTCCTACCGGCACGAGGACGCGCTCTGGCTGCGTACGACCACCTTCGGCGACGACAAGGACCGCGTGCTGATCCGGGCCAACGGCGAACCGACCTACCTGGCGGCCGACGTCGCCTATCACTGGGACAAGCTGGAGCGGGGATTCGAGCGGCTGATCGACGTATTCGGCGCCGACCATCACGGCTACGTCGCCCGCCTGCGGGCGGCGATCGCGGGTCTCGGCGCCGACCCACAGCGCTTCGAGGCACTGATCATGCGCCTCGTCCACATCGTCGAGAGCGGCGAGCGCGCGCAGATGTCCAAGCGCAGTGGTGACTTCGTCGGCCTCGACGAGCTGCTCGACGACATTGGGGCGGACGCCACGCGCTGGTTCATGCTTTGGCGCAGTCACGACACCGAAGTCGACCTCGACCTAGAGCTCGCCCGTAGCCAGTCCAACGAGAATCCCGTGTACTACGTCCAGTACGCCCACGCGCGCATCGCCAGCATCCTGCGCAAGGCCGGGATCGGAGAGGACGGGGCGGCCGCGGGGGCGGGAACGCCGACGCCCGATACACCGCTGGCCCCCGCAGAGCGCGAGCTGGTCAAGCGGCTGCTCGAGCTCCCCGAGGAGGTGCGCGAGGCGGCCGCGCGCCGCGCCCCTCACCGGATCTGCACCTACTCGACCACCGTCGCCGCCGACTTCCACGGCTTCTACCGTGACTGCCAGGTCGTCGGCGCCGAGGGGGAGGGGGTCGAGCGCTCACGCCTGGCGCTCTCGCTGCTGACCAAGCGGACGATCGCCTCCGCGCTCGGCCTGCTCGGCATCTCGGCTCCGGAGCGAATGTGAGACTGCGCCGCCGCGACAAGCTGGAGGTGCTCGCGGAGATCCCCGCCGCCGAATCGAGCTCGGGCCGGGTCGGCTCCCTGGGGCGTGCGCAGCTGGGGGCCTACGCCGACCTCGCCGAGCGGCTGACGGGATCGGGTTCGGTCTTTTTCACCGGCTCTGCCCGGAGCACGGCGTCGTTGGGCCTCGCCGCCGCTGCTACGGCCGAAGGCCGGCGCGTCGCCCTGCTCGAGTGTGACCTGGCCGAGCCGGCGATCGCGGCGACCATCGGGCTTTCGGCAGAGCCGGGGTTGCACGAGTACCTGCGCGGCAAGGCCGAGGCCGGCCAGATCCTGCAGGCACTGGTTCTCGCCGGCCCCGCCTCGGGGCGCGCGGTGGAGCCGCTGACCTGCATCGTCGCCGGCGCCCCCGCAACCGAGCCTGTCGCCCTGCTCGACTCCGAGCGTTGCGACCAGGCGATCGAGCGATTGCGCCGCGCCTATGACCTGCTGCTGATCGCCGGCCCGGGGCTGGACGAAGACGCGGACTCGCTTGACGCGCTGGCCGAACACGCCTCGACCACCCTCGCCTGCGGCGCCCGCGGCGAGATCGACAAGCGGCCGCCGGTCGAGGTGGACGGCGTGGTGCTGGTCGCCTGAGTCAGAGGTCGTAACGGGACAGATCAGCCTCGAGCCGCTCGGCCTCCTCGCCACTCGGTCTCTCGGGCGCCTCCCCGTCTCCAGCCTCTGAGCGACTGCCGCTGCGGCGCCAGCTCCTCACCCCGAAGGCGACCGCGACCGCAGCGAGGAGGATCGCCACGATCGGGATCAGGTAGGCGGTGAGGTCGAAGCCGGAGGCTTCGGGCAGGGCCAGGACCGAGGGTCCGTACTGAGCCACGAGGGCATCCTTGATCTCCCCCTTGCTCTTGCCCTGGGCGACCAGGTGGGCCACGTAGGCCTTCTCGCGCTGCGCCTGCGGCGATTCGGCGAGCTCGAGCAGGGTGCCGCAGACCGGGCACATCACTTCGCCTTCGATTGCGTTCACCGTGGTGCGCGGCTCCGCCCCGGCCGACGCGGCGAAGGCGAGGGCCAGGGCGGCGACGATCAGGGCGACTCGCTTCACTGCCTTTCCTCGATCAGCGGTTCGACCTGTTCGCGCAGGAAGCTGTCGTCGACGGCGCCGCGCCGGATCAGCGCCAGTCGCCCCCGCGGGTCGACGAGGAAGTTCTCGGGCACGCCGGTCGAGCCGAAGGCGCTGCTGCGTTCGTTGCCGATCGAGCGCAGCTCCGGATATCCGGTCGGGTGCTCGCGCAGGAAGGCGAGCGCGTCGTCTTCGTTGTCCTCGACGTTGATCCCCACCACGGTCGTGTTGCGGTCGCGATTGCGCCGGTAGAAGCGCTCGAGCAGCGGTGCCTCTTCGCCGCAGGGTCCGCACCAGGAGGCCCAGAGGTTGACCAGCACCCATTCGCCGCGGTGTTCGCGGATCGATCCATGACCCGGCCTGGGCAGCCGCGGCAGCACCTTGTCCGGCACGGGATCGCCGATCGCGATCTTCGTATCCCCCTTGCTCAGCAACCCGAAGGTGAGCAGCCCGATCACGGCCAGCACGGCGAGGAAGGCGGCAAGGGCGCGGGCGCTCACAGCCAGCGAAGACTAGTTCGCTCCCATCCTCCGGTCACCCGTCGAGCCGCTCGGCCCTGCCGGCAGACCGCGTTTCAGCGCCTCGGCGAGGACGAGCGCCTGGTTGCACTTGGGGTCCCTGGCCGAGTAGACGAGGGTGAGCGTCCCCTCGCGCGCCCGCCGACGCAGCTCGGCGAGCCTCGGTCGCTGGTGGCGAAGCTCGTCGAGGTAGCGGCGCCGAAACTCATCGAAGCGCTCGGGCCGGTGGTCGAACCAGCGCCTCAGCTCGGCGCTCGGCGCTAGCGCCTTGTCCCATTCGTCGAGCTTGGCGCGCTCGCGCGATACGCCACGCGGCCAGAGACGATCGACGAGTACGCGGCAGCCATCCGCGGGCTCGGCGGAGTCGTAGGCGCGCTTCAAGCGGATGTCCAGGGCAGCTCCGATCTGCTCGTTCGGTCGGGTGGTCGACGACCGTACTCTCCTCGCTTCGCCGCCCCCCACCCGTGGATGCGTTTGCAAACCGGCGGGGCGAGGTATTGGCGATCCACCGCCGTCGAGTCAGGAGGTGCAGCCATGCAGGAGGTCCCCGAAGAGACTTGGGAAATGCGAGATGGTCCGGAGGGTTCGAAGGGAGACTGGGCCGATCGGACGAAGGAGATCGGCGGGCTGGTCGCGGTGATCGCCGGCCTCTTGGCGATCGTCGGCATCGCGATCGCCGCGCTCGTTGCGGGCACCCAGACCGCCGCCACCGTGGCCGGCTCGGCAATGGCCGTGGTCGGCTCCGTCGTCGGTGCATATCTGGGGGTCAAGATCGGTTCCGATCAGACCCGGAAAGCGATTCAGGGCCAGCAGATTGAGTCCGCAAAGGCGCAGATCTACGCCTCGCATGTCTCCGGGCAGGATGCGGCCAACGCCAACGCCACCGCAGCGGAAGCGGTGGAGGCAATCCGCGCCGCTGGGTGATGGTTCGGCGGGAGGCCCTCTGCCCGACTCTTCAGACGCCGAAGAGCCCGAGCAACAGCAGCAGCACCAGGGCACCGCATCCGATGCCCAGCCCTATGCCGGCCATGTAGATCGGCAACGCCGATTCGACGAGGGGTCTCAACGGGCGTTGCGCGAGCGAATCGCCGGGACTCGTCCGATGCGCTTGCATCCTGTTAGTCCCCCTGAGGGAGCGGTTCTTCGTACCGACCAGCGCCTCCATGTCACGCCTCCTTTTCGGCTCCTACGGGGTTAGCTGACGGGCTCGCGGCCGATGCCGCTAGGGCCGGATCACCGGCCCATTCGCCCCAACTGCTCGGGTCCCCCGTCCGCCTCGCCTCGAGCGAGTCGGCTCGGAATGAGCCATGAAGTTAGCAGGCCCAACGGCAGTCCCAGCGGCAACCTCGGCGCTGCGCCTTTTGCGGATAGCCGGTAGCCCAAAGGCTGCAAAAGTGGAGCGTTAGGATGCTTAGCGGTGCGGACGTAGCTCAGCTGGTAGAGCGCGAGCTTCCCAATATCCCCGGGATCGAGAACAGCGGCGAACGGAGGCTAAACCGCTGGATCGGCATTTGGCTCTGCAGAGCGGTTTCGACGTTTCGTCTGCGGTCGCGATTTAGCCGCGGTTCGCCTCTGTTTGCCTTGGATTATCGTCGCCGCTGTTGGGTTTTTGTTGGGACCGCCTGCTTCCACGCGAAAGCGGCAGGATGTCAAGCGGTTCGACCAAGGGACCCACAGCACCGCCGAGTGGCACGCTCTGATGCTCGGCTTCCGCGTGGCGATCAAGCACGGCGAGCGGCATGTGATGGTCAAGGGCGACTCGATGCTCGTGGTGAAGCAAGTCAACCGCGAGTGGAAGACGAAGAATGAGGCGATGCGGCGTCTGCGGACGCAGGCAGAGGAGCTGTTGGCGCTGTTCGAGACTTGGCGCGTCGAGTGGATTCCGCGTAAGGAGAACCGGCGCGCCGACGAGCTGGGGCGGACGCAGTAAGCCCAAGGGCCCTGTTGGGCCGTTCGCGACTACTCCCGCTTTGCGCGAGAACCGGAAGCGTGTGAAACATAGATAGGCACCAGGGCCTTGTTCGGCTCACTCTACGTTTCGGTCATGCTGGCTTGGCTCGGATGTTTGGGCGCCGTCAGGTCTGGGCTCCGCTATGCGGCGCGCACACCCAGGCTCGTGACGCTCGGTCAGTTGATCGAACCGGCCGGCGCGACCCACTGGCTGGTGAAGGTAAGCACGGTCGCGAGGGTGTCGAAGTGGCGGTCGTAGTGCAGTACTCCGAATCCTCGCTCCGCTGCTGCGGCCGCGATGAGGGCGTCGGGGACCCTGACCCGGTGGGAGCCGGCGCCGCCGCGCTGGGCCAGCTCGCGCATCGCCCAGGTCGCGGCGTCGGTGACAGAGCGGTTGATCGGGGCTTGGCGAAAGCCCGCCATCGCCACCGCGACGCGCTCGACGGCGTGGCGGTTGGGTGCGTCGAAGATCATCTCCATCGTCACTGGCGCGCAGGCGACCAGCTCACCCGCCTTCACCACCTCGCGCCATTGCGGCGCGACCACCTCTGTGCCGGCGCGCGCCCAGGCAGAGGTGTCGGCCACCCAGGGGCCCTTGGGCCAGCTCACCGGCCCCAGGCGCGCTCGCGGGCGCTTCGCAAGCGCTCGAGGTCAAGGCCTGAAGTGCCGTCGGCGACGCTGAGCGCGAAGTCCACGGCTTCCTTCTCGGCGGCCTCGTCGCCTTCGAAGGCCTCGGCGCCACGCAGCGCCAACTCCCGCACGACCTTAGAGGTAGGCGTCGAGGAACCCATCGCGGCGCGGCCACGCTTGATCGCGCGATCCAGGGCGGGGTCGCGGGGTACCTGCACACGGTCATTGCGCTGTTTACGCTGTGTGGCCACGGGATCAGTGTACCCGCTAGCGGGTACAAAAGTACGCCGTGTGCCGCTTTCGACTATCCCAACGCGCTGCCTGTTGGGATTCGTTGGGAGCCCGCCGCCCTTGCGGGGCCGACCTCACCCGCCTCTGCTGAACTTTATGATCCGGTGTTTCTCGGCTGTGCAGCGATAGTTCGCCCCGTCGCCGTAGTAACCGGCGATCTTGCAATGGAAGCCGAGGACGTCCTGGGTAGGTCCGCTCCCTCCTGCGATTGCCGAGCTATAGGCTCGAACCACTTGCCGGGCCTTGGGACAGCCGACCCGCTTTGCCTTGATATCCCAGCTGGTGAGCGTCGCGATGTTGCCGCAGCTCTGAAAGCCTGCACGCGAAGACGCGGCCGCGGTGGGCACCGCAGTCGCGAACACAGCGACAGCGGTGAGCGTTAGCCAACCCAAGACGCTCACACCCAGTTGGTTTCGAGTCATGGCCCACATCTGGACCATTCTTTCCGATCACCTCGAGCGAAGCAACCGTGGAGCCGCCTCACCGCGCCGCAGCTCAGAGGTGAGCATGGGCGGGTCAGCCATTGCTTGTCGCCGGTCAGTTGCTCGATGTGCTTGAGCGCATCTCGGCCGTAGGGCACCGCGGTTCCCAACGCTGCCCGTTGGGAATCTGTTGGGAACGCGTCGCCGTTGCGACTTGATATCACCTCGCAAAAGGCTTGCTGATGGGGAATCTGCGTCCAATCCGGCCTGAGCCGGGAAGTAGAGCGGTTTCGTCCGGGTTTCCCGCTCTAGTTCGGCCCTCAAAGGGCTTGGGAATGGGAGATATCTCCGAACAACGATGATCATCTTCAAACGGGTAGTGTTGGGATTAGCTCCCGCTCTATGCCCAAGCAATGGCTCTAGAATGGGAAAATATTGACGCGGACGTAGCTCAGCTGGTAGAGCGCGAGCTTCCCAAGCTCGAGGTCGCGGGTTCGAGACCCGTCGTCCGCTTTCCGCCGGCTATTTCGTGAAAGGCCCGAATTTTGCGCCGCCGGCCAATTCCATGGCGAAGGTGCCTTCCATCGTCGCTGGTTTGCCTTCGACGGTCAGGCCTACTTCCTGTTTTTCTTTGCCGACCATGACGACCGTGATCGGTTCTGGCGACACCACCGCTTCCAGCACAGAAGCTTCAAGTTCTTTGCCCACCATGATGGGGCTGCCGCTGACGGCAAGGGTCACGGCATAGCTTCCTTTGACGACGATCTCTATCGGGCATTCTTCGCCCGACATCGAGATTTTGACGACGGTCGTCGTTTCGTCGGGCCCGTTCTTCTCGTCGATTAACTGCTGGCCCAGGCCGTCCAGCATCGTGACCAGCGTGCTTTTGACTTTATGGAAAGTGATCTTTTCTTCGGTAACGATGCATTTGCGGCCGGCGTAGAACGAGTGACAGCCACGCGCCGCGGTCACGTGTTCATCGGTCCCGGTTTCGCCAGGTGGCGAGCCCAGGAGGTTGGCGCTTTCGGTCGAGGCGCTGCTGCAGGTGACGGTGAACGGATTGCCGCCTGATTCGCCTTTGATCACGAGGCCGCTCGAGCTCATCGCGAATTCTTTTTTTGCACCGCTGCCCAGTCGAGAGCCAGCAACCTTCCAGAAAGGTTCTTCGGCGTGGGCGGGCGCCGCAGCGAGGGCCATCGCCCCGATCATCGCCAACAGCACCAGTTTGACCCTCGCCCTCATTGATAAAAGAAATTTAAGCAGACTGACCGTCGTCGCGTCGTCTTTCTCAGCCGGCGTTCTTCAGCTTCAGAAGGCGCTCGGGTTGGTGCTCGACCTGAAGGGTGCTGTGGTCGATCTGGAAGCTCGCTTTGAGCGCCTCGGCAAGGTGGAAGCGGATCTGGTGGCAGTCGGCGTCGGGCTTGACGACGACGTGGGCCGAGAGGGCCGGGAAGCCGGAGGTGATCTCCCAGAGATGCAGGTCATGGACCTCGACCACGCCGGGCTCGGCGAGGAGGGCCTGGCCGATCCGCTCGGGGTCCATGCCCTCCGGCGCCGCCTCGAGGAAGATCCTGCCCGAGGCCTTGAGCAGGCTGTAGGCCGAGCGCAGCATCAGCGCCGCGACGACGAGGGAGGCGATTGGGTCGGCCCGCTCGAAGCCGGTGATCAGGATCACGGCCGCGGCAAGGGCCGCGCCGATCGAGCCGATGGCGTCGATCAGGTTGTGCTGGAAGGCTCCCTCGACGTTGAGGCTCTCGCGGTTGGCCCGGGCCAGGGCCCAGGCGGCGCCGAGGTTGGCGAGCAGGCCCGCTAGCGCGACCCAGAGCACCAGCGAGGCGTCGACTTCGGGCGGTTCGACGAGACGGCGGACGCCCTCGTAGACGATGAAGAGGGCGAGAATCAGCAGGGTCATGCCGTTGACCTGGGCGGAGAGGATCTCGCCCCGTTTGAGGCCGAAGGTCATCGGACCGCGTGCCCGGCGGCGGGCCAGCCGCGCCGCCGCGAGGGCCAGCGCGATCGCGCCGGCATCGGTCAGCATGTGGGCAGCGTCGGAGAGCAGCGCGAGCGAATCGGCGAGCACCCCGACCGCGATCTCGATCGCCATGAAGGCGAGGTTGATGCCCAGGGCGATCGCCAGCATGCGGGTCTCGGCCTCGGCCGAGATAGCGTGCGAGTGATCGTGCCCGCGGTGAGAGTGGGCTACCTCCGCTTCGTCTTGCGGTGGGCGATTCTCGACCACCGCTCCATTCTAGGTTTCAGGCGGCGGCGGACTCCCGGCGCTTGGCGCGGCTTCCGTTCGAGCTGCCGTTGGCAACCGCGCCGTTTACCTTCGCCTCGCGATAGAAGTGCTCGGTGGCGCCGCGAACGGGCCTTTCGCCGGTCAGCTCGACCAGTCCGGTGCGGCGCAGCTCGGTGACGTGGTAGTTGACGTTGCTGAGCGGCGTGCGCAGCTCGTAGCTGAGGTCGCTGGGGGAGAGGGTGCGGCCGCCGTCGAGGCCGAGCACTTCGAGGATTGAGATTCGCAGGGGATGGGTATTGGCCCGTGCCAGAAGCTGCCAGTTCATGGGACTTCCTCCGATTTTGGTTTGGAGATTGATTACCAACTTATTAGGATATAGATACCAAAAAATGATGGTGTAAATCACCAGAATCGGGTAGTTTGGACGCAGGGATGAACTGGGAAAGGGAGGACAGGATGGGGAAGGGGTCGTGTTTTTGGCTTGCGATAGCCGTTTCTATGGTCCTGCTCAGCCTCGCCGCGGCACCGGCGGGCGCCGTCGACATCATCGAAACCGAGTTGCCGGAAACCACCGGCTCGGGCTGGCAGGCGGGCACCTGCACCACGGACACGCCGCTCGAGTGCAGCGTCGACACGCCGGACCAGTTCTTCACTCAGGCATCGGGCCATCCGCCGGTTGGCTTCACCCAGATAATCGTCAAGCACAGCGGCGTCTTCGAAACCCCGGCCGGCAACCTGAAGACGATCCTCGTAGACCTCCCGCGTGGCATGAGCGTCAACCCTCAGGCCACCCCCCAGTGCGAACTGGAAAACGGCAAATTCCCGACTGGCGGTTGCCCGTCCAACACCCAGGTCGGCTACAGCAACGTGACGGCCGCGGCGGTCGTCGAACCGATCTCGACCCCGCCGGTGACCGTTCCCGGGATTCCCGTCTACAACCTGGTGCCGCGGGAAGGTGAACCGGCCCGGTTCGGCTTCACGTTGCCGCTCGGCATCGGCGAAGTCTTCCTCGACGCCGGCGTCAGCTGGGAGGGCGACTATCACGAGTACTTCACGATCCACGTGCCATCGATCCCGGGGGTGCGGATCCTCAAGAACCGACTGGTGTTCAACGGGACGATCGGCAACGGCGGCCTTCCCGACGAAGAAGGCGGCGCCTTCCTGACCACGCCCAGCACCTGCTTCGATCCCAACCAGCCGGCCTTCGAGACGACCTACAACACGCTTCTGCACGCCGACTCCACGGAGGAAGAAGCGCCGGAAGACGAATACGGGGTCGGCGCCCCCGCGATCCCCCCGACCGCCTTCCTCGCCGGCTCGCAGTTCGTCGAATCGCCGTTGCCGCGGGTGAGCGGCGGTGCCCGGGTGATGCCCACGGGGTGCGACAAAGTCCCCTTCGAACCGTCGACCTCGGGTTCCCCGAGCACGGGCCAGACCGACTCGCCGACCGGTGGCACGGTTGAGGTCAGGGTTCCCTTCGATCCCCCGGCCCCGATCTACCAGTCGGACGTGCGCACGGCCGACGTCTCGCTGCCGGTCGGCATGGGGCTCAACCCCTCCGCTGCGCCGGGGTTGCAGGCCTGTACCGACGCCCAGTTTGGGCGCGGCACCCGCAACCCGGTTGCCTGCCCGCCGGGATCGAAGATCGGCAGCGTGGCGATCGATACTCCGCCGCTGCCCGACGGCACGCTCACCGGCGACGTCTACCTGGCGACCCAGCAGAGCCGCGACCCAGCGTCGGGTGACGAGTACCGAGTGTTCCTCGACGCCGAGTCGGCGAGTCGTGGGCTCTCGATTCGGCTTCTCGCCAACGTCAGCGCCGACCCCCAGACCGGGCAGCTGACCGCGCGCGTGCACGAAGCCCCGCAGCTTCCCTTCGACTCGGTTCGCGTCGACCTCGACGGCGCCAAGGGAACGCTGACCACGCCCCCGACCTGTGGGCCCAACCGGACCGCCCACGCGATGACCGCCTGGTCGGGCACCCTCGACGGCGGGCCCGTCGACAAAGGCTTCACGCTCAGCTCGGCGCCAGGCGGCGGGCCCTGCGCCAAGACGCTGGGCGAACGGCCGTTCACTCCCGGCTTCGCCACGCACGACAGCAATCCCAAGGGCGGCGCCTTCACCCAGTTCGCGATGAGCGCGACTCGCAACGACGGCAACCAGGAGCTGAAGGGGGTCGACGTCACGCTGCCACCGGGGCTGACCGCGAAGCTCGCCGGCGTGCGCTACTGCCCGGCCTCTGCGCTCGCGGCCGCAGCCGCCAACAGCGGGGCCGCCGAGGCGTCGGTTCCCAGCTGCCCCAGCCAGAGCCTGATCGGCAGCGCCGCGGTCAGCGCCGGCAGCGGCTCGAACCCGTTCCACACAACGGGCAAGGTCTTCCTCTCAGGCCCCTATCACGGGGCTCCACTCTCCCTGGCAGTTGTCACCCCTGCCACGGCCGGGCCGTTTGATCTCGGCACGGTCGTGGTGAGGGTGGCGCTGTTTGTCGACCCGGAAACCGCCCAGGTCCACGCGGTCAGCGATCCGATTCCGCACGTCTTCGGCGGTGCGCTGCTGGACGTGCGCTCGATCGCGGTCAGGCTGGACCGGCCCGAATTCTCACTCAACCCGACCAACTGCTCCAAGTTCGCCAGTGTCGGGAGCCTGCGCGGCGGTGGCAGCAATCCGCTCGATCCGGGCGCCTTCAGCTCCTTCGCGGTCTCCTCGCCGTTTCAGGTGAGCGACTGCGAGCACCTCGGCTTCAAGCCGAAGCTGTTCATGCGGATATTCGGCGGCACGCGCCGAGCGAAGAGCCCGAAGCTGCGTGCGGTCCTGATCGCGCGCAAAGGCGACGCCAACCTCGGCCGCGCCTCGGTGAAGCTGCCGAAGCCGTTGATCCTCGAACAGAACAGCCTGGCCAACGTCTGCACGCGGGTGCAGTTCGCCGCCCACGAATGCCCCGAGGATTCGATCTACGGCTTCGCCGAAGCGACCACGCCACTGCTCGACGGGCCGCTGAAGGGGCCGGTCTACCTGCGCTCCTCCAACCACGAACTGCCTGACCTGGTGGCGGCGCTGAACGGCCAGGTGGACGTCGTCCTCGACGGGCGCATCGACAGCGTCAAGGGCAGCTTGCGCACGACCTACAGCACCGTTCCCGACGTCCCCGTCTCCAAGTTCGTGCTGACCGTACGCGGCGGCAAGAGGCGCGGCCTGCTGGTCAATTCGAGCAACCTCTGCGCGAAGAGGTACAGGGTCATCGCTCGCTTCCGCGGCCAGAACGGCAAGAAGGCCAATCAGCGGCCGAAGCTGCGCACTCCGTGCAAGAAGTACAAGAAGAAGAGCCGGCGGCGCTGACGACTCGTCCCGGGATGGTCCCCAATCAGCCGGGCTGGCTGGTGGGGCGGATGAGGATCTCGTTGACGTCCACGCCGGGGCGCTGAGCGAGGGCGTAGAGCACCGCCTCGGCGATGTCGGAGTCGCGCAGGGCCCACTCGCCAGGACGATTGTCGAAGAAGGGCGTGTCCGTCATGCCCGGCTTGATCAGGGTGACGCGGATCTGGTGGTTGTCGTGCATCTGGCGCAGCTCGGCTCGCAGCGCCTCGCCGATCGCCGTTGCCGCCCACTTCGTCGCCGAGTAGAGCGAGCCGGGCAGGGCGCGCCGCCCGGCGACCGAGCTGGTGATCAGGAAATGCCCGTCGCCGCGCTCGAGCAGGTGGGGGAGGGTGGCGCGGATCGTCAGCGCCACGCCGTAGACGTTGGTCAGGACCATCGAGCGCCAATGCTCGACCGACTCCTCGAGGAAGCCGCGGGTGGCGCCGAAGCCGGCGTTGGCGAAGACGGCGTCGATCCGCCCAAAGCGCTCGATCGCCACTCCGACCATCGCCTCCACCTGATCCCACTCGGTCACATCGCAGCGCACCGCCACCGCCCGCTCGGCTCCGCCCACGTCGTCCACCAACTCCTCGAGCGCCTCCAGCCGCCGCGCAGCCAGCACGAGCCGATAGCGCTCCGCGGCAGCCCGCGCGCTGGCTGCGCCGATGCCGCTTGAAGCTCCGGTGATCAGCAGGACTGGATCGCTTCCGTTGTCGGCCACCGGCCGATTCTCGCAACTTCGGCCTGTCGAGAGCGCGTGTGCGAGGGGTCGGCGGACACTCAAGCGCGAAGCGCGTCCGCCGACCCCTCGCACACGCGCTCCCACGACCCAGGTTGCGATAATCCCCCCGGTGGATCCCCAGCGCAAGCGGAAGGTCCGGCTGGTCGTCGCTCTCAGCGTCGCCGTCCTCCTGGCGGTGGCGCTCGTCTACACCTCCTTCAGCGCTTCCAGCGCGGCGAAGGAGCCATCGCAGCTGATCGGCGCCGCGCCGGGCACCAGCTATGACATGACCGGCGAAGTCGTCAAGGACTCGATCCGCCACGAGGGCAAGCAGTTGCGCTTCCGCGTTGTCGACCGCGACGGCCGCGGCCCGAGCTTGCCGGTCACCTACACAGGCACCGTCCCCGACCCGTTCCGGGGCGGCCGCGAGATCGTCCTCACCGGCGAAGTCGAGAACGGCACCTTCGTCGGCGAACCCGACACGCTGGTGACCAAGTGCCCGTCGAAGTTCACGACGAATGCGAGCTAGCCTCGGCAGCGTCGCCCTGGCGCTGTCCTTTCTCACCCTGGTCTTCGCGGCGGTGGCCGCGCTCATGGGACGTCACCGCGCCAGGGAGGGTGCCGAGCGCTGGATCGTCATCTCGCGACGTGCCGTCTACGCCGCCTGCGGCCTGCTGACCCTCTGCGTCGTCCTGATCGAGATCGCCTTCGCCTCTGACGATTTCTCCCTCAAAATCGTCCAGCAGCACTCCTCGATCGAGACGCCGAGCTTCTACAAGCTGGCGGCGATGTGGTCGAGCCAGGAAGGCTCGCTGCTGCTCTGGGCCTGGGTGCTCTCGATCGCCTCCTCGCTGGCACTCTTCGTCACCCGCGACAAGCTGCGCGAGATCGTCCCCTACGCGACCGCGGTGCTGGCCGGCGTGGCGAGCTTCTTCACCGGGCTGATGCTCTTTGCCGGCGGCGTCAACCCATTCGCCACCCTGAGCCCGGCGCCGGCCGACGGCATCGGCCTCAACCCGCTGCTGCAGCACCCGAGCATGATGATCCACCCGCCGATGCTCTACTCGGGGTACGTCGCCTTCACGATCCCCTTCGCCTTCGCGATCGGCGCCCTCGTCGCGCGCCGGCTCGACGCCGACTGGATCCGCGCCACCCGTCGCTTCGCCCTGATCGCCTGGGCCTTCCTCGGCTTCGGCCTGCTGCTCGGCGCCCGCTGGTCCTACACCGAGCTCGGCTGGGGCGGTTACTGGGCCTGGGACCCGGTCGAGAACGCGGCGCTGATGCCGTGGCTGATCGGCACCGCCTTCCTGCACTCGGTGATGGTGCAGGAGAAGCGCGGCATGCTGAAGGTCTGGAACGCCTGCCTGGTCGTCGCCACCTTCTCGCTGGCGCTGCTCGGCACCTTCCTCGTCCGCTCCGGCGTGCTGCAATCGATCCACGCCTTCGGCGACAGCACCGTCGGCCCCTACATCCTCGGGCTGATCGCGGTGGTGCTGATCGGCTCGACTGCGCTGATCGTCTCCCGGCTGGACGACCTGCGCTCGCCGAAGCGGATCGATTCGCTCGCCTCTCGCGAGGCGGTCTTCGTCGTCAACAACCTGCTGCTCGTGGCGCTGACCGCGACGATCTTCTGGGGCACCTTCTTTCCCCTGATCTCGGAGTTCTTCACCGGCACCAAGTCCTCGCTGGCCGCCCCCTGGTTCGACCGCTACACGACGCCGCTGGCGATCCTGCTCGTGCTCTTCACCGGGATCGGACCGCTGCTCGCCTGGCGCCGGGTCAGCTGGGCGACGGCCAGGCGGATCTTCCTCGTGCCGAGCCTCGTCGCCCTCATCGTGGGCGTCGTGCTCGCCCTCTTCACCGATGCGGGCTCGAAGCCCTGGGCACTGGCGCTCTTCGTCTTCGCTGCCTTCGCCCTGGTCGGCCTCGGCCAGGAGTTCTGGCGCGGGGCCGCGGCGCGGCGCTCGCTCAAGGGCGGCTCGATGGCCGCGGCGTTGGTCGGCATCGTCAGCCGCAATCGACGCCGCTACGGCGGCTACATCGTCCACGCCGGCGTCGCCGTGCTGCTGATCGGCATTGCCGCTTCCTCCAGCTTCCAAACCAAGCGCGACGTCGACCTGCGGCCCGGCCAGAGCACCGTGGTCGACGGTCACAAAGTCACCTACGTGAAGCCCACGGCCAAAGTGGACAAGCTCGCCTTTGCCGCGGGCGCCCTAATTCGGGTCGAAAAGGGCGACGGCAACTACACCCTGCATCCGACGCGCCGCTTCTACCGGCCGACCGGGGTGCCGGCC
Source organism: uncultured Conexibacteraceae bacterium (assembly GCA_964591825.1). Classification (GTDB taxonomy): domain Bacteria; phylum Actinomycetota; class Thermoleophilia; order Solirubrobacterales; family 70-9; genus VRUE01. Next base: position 3,191 of record CAZQET010000022.1, on the reverse strand, counting down.
GGTGGCATCGAGAGCTACTTCGCCGGTGAATCGGATAGCGACATCGGCCTCTGGAGCGGACTCACCAACGACTTCTGGATCGCCAACAACCCCGACATCAGCGGTGTGCAACGCCACGCACGCGCTGCCGACAAAGAGCTCAAAAAATGCATCGAAGGTGGCCCCGGCGTGCCGCCACAGTGCCGTGCGATCGGCGGCCTGATGCGCGCCGCCCTCGCCAATCCGAGCCTGCGCCCGCAGGCACTGGCGAAGATCGAACAGCTGCAGCTGGCGACGGCGAAGCAGATCGCCGCCGGCTACTTGCGGGAAGGCGCTCCGGTCACCTTCCGCGTGATCGTCAACCCGCTGGTCCTCTGGATGTGGATCGGTGGCCTGATCGCCCTGGCGGGCGCTCTCCTCGCCCTTTGGCCCTCACGCCGCCGCCGCTCCGAGCTGGCAGCCGACCCCGAGCTGGAGGCGCTGAAGGAAGCCAAGTACCGCGAGATCCGCGACGCCGAGCTCGACCACGCCGCCGGCAAGCTCTCCGACGAGGATTTCGCCCTGCTCGACGCTGAGCTGCGCAAGGAGGCGGTGGAGATCCTCGCTCGCAGCAATGGCAACGGCAACGGCGCGCAGGCCAATGGCCACGCGGCCAAGCAGCCTGAGGAGAGACCGGCGGAGCCGGTCTAGGGTTTCGCCAAGCCCTCCTAGATCTCCAGCAGGACCACCGTGTTGACCGCGAAGAGGACGGCGAAGAAGACCGTCGCCCGGTCGAGGTTGCGCTCGACCATCGAGCCGCCGCCGAAGGAGCTGCCACCGCCGCCGATGCCGAAGGCGCCGGAGAGCCCGGTGTCTTTGCCGGAGTGCAGGAGGATCAGGAAGATCAGGACCCCCGAGATGATCACCTGCAGGATGCCCAAGAGCGTGTACACGCGCTGCATGGTAGCGACCCGGCGTCACCAGACAATGTTCCTCAACTTGTTGTGCTAATTGACAAACTGCGCTAAGTTGTCTACTAGGAGGACGGATCCCCTCAATTTGACAAGGAGGACTGGATGGAGGCAGCGGCGCACAGCCACGATCACGGGCCGGAGATCGAGCTCAACCCGGCGACCTGGAAGGACGGCAAGCGCTACGCCTGGTTGCTCGGCCTGATCATCCCCTTCGCGCCCTTCATCGCCTGGGCCAGCGTCGCCGTCACCGGGTTCGAGGGCTTCTGGTTCTTCGGCCCGCTGCTCGTCTTCGGCGTCTTCCCGGTCCTCGACATCGCGATCGGGGTCGATCCGAGCAACCCGCCGGACAGCATCCTCAAGTGGCTCGAGCAGGACCGCTACTACCGCTGGTGCACCTATCTCTTCATCCCGGTCCAGTACGCCGGCCTCGTCTTCGCCTGCTGGCTCTGGGCCGGCGGCAACCTGACCACGCTGGAGAGCATCGGCCTGGCGCTGACCATGGGCGTCGTCGGCGGCATCGCGATCAACACGGCCCATGAGCTCGGCCACAAGCGCGACAGCATGGAGAAGTGGCTGAGCCGCGTCGCCCTTGCCCAGACCGGCTACGGCCACTTCTTCATCGAGCACAACCGCGGCCACCACGTCCGCGTCGCCACCCCCGAGGACCCGGCAAGCTCGCGGCTGGGCGAGAGCTTCTGGGCCTTCCTGCCGCGCACCGTGGCCGGCAGCCTGCGTTCCGCCTGGGGGATCGAGTGCGCCCGCCTCGACCGGCTCGGCAAGTCCCATTGGAGCCTGAGCAACGACATCCTCAGCGCCTGGGCGATGACGGTCGGCCTCTTTGCCGCGCTGGCGATCGTCTTCGGCCCGGTCGTCCTGCCTTACCTGTTGATCCAGGCGGTTCTCGGTTTCTCGCTGCTCGAGGTCGTCAACTACCTCGAGCATTACGGGCTGCTGCGACAACGCAAAGAGGACGGGCGCTATGAGCGCTGCCGCGCCGAGCACAGCTGGAACAGCAACAACGTCGCCTCCAACGTGCTGCTCTACCACCTGCAGCGCCACTCCGATCACCACGCCAACCCGACCCGGCGTTATCAGGCGCTGCGCCACGTCGACGAAGCGCCGCAGCTGCCCACCGGCTACGCCGGGATGATCGTGCTCGCCTGGGTCCCGCCGCTCTGGCGCCGGGTGATGGACCCGATTCTGGTCGAGCACTACGGTGGCGACCTCAGCCGCGCCAACGTCCACCCGCGGGCGCGCAAGCGCGTACTCGCCCGCTACGGCACCGGCGCGGAGGCGACGGCATGAGCCGCTGGCGCTGCCCGGGCTGCGGCTACGTCTACGACGAGGAGCGGGGGCATCCGCGCGAGGGCTTTCCGCCGGGGACGCCCTGGGGCGAGGTACCCGACGATTGGGCCTGTCCGGATTGCGGCGTGCGCGACAAGGTCGACTTCGAGCCAGATGACGGGGAGGGCGCTGGCGCGTGACCGCCGCGGCTGGCACGATCACGGCCGTGGCCGCCACTCGCACGCCATATCCCGAGGCCGCCCGGCGATTGCTGCGCGACACCCTCTTTGGCGCCGCCCGCGACCAGCTGGAGACAAGGGCCTGGTCGGAGATCACGATGTCGAACATCGCCGAGGTGGCGGGCGTCAGCCGCCAGACCCTTTACAAGGAGTTCGGCAGCCGCGACGAGTTCTCCCAGGCATTCGTCATCCACGAGGGTGAACGCTTCCTCGACGGCGTCGACGACGCCGTGCGCGAGCACCTCGACGACCCCCGCGCCGCCGTCGACGCGGCCCTGCAGGCGTTCCTGCGCAGCGCCGGCGAGGACCCGCTGGTGCGCATCCTGCTCAGCGACGACGGCACCGGCGGCATGCTGCCGCTGGTCACCACCCAGGGCATGCCCGTCGTCCAGTGGGCTACCGCCCGGCTCTCGGCGACGATCGAGGACGGCTGGCCCCAGGCCCCGTCCGCCAAGGTCAAGCTGCTCGCCGAGTCCCTCGTCCGCCTCGCGATCAGCTACATCACCGCCCCCGGCGACACCCCTGAGAAAACCGCCGCCAAGACCGGCGAGCTGCTCGCCCCCTTCATCGACGACGCGCTGGGCTCGGTCGGGGCCTAGCTGACGTGCCTCATCACGTTCCGAACGCCGTGAGATAGATCCGGGCCCACCGAGAGGCTGTGGGTGTTGACGCCTACGACCTCAAGGAGGACCCGGATGCAGCACCGTAATGCCCCGCTCACCCCGAACGGCAGGCG
>CAZQET010000021.1:0-13739 GCA_964591825.1 uncultured Conexibacteraceae bacterium | reverse complement strand
AGACGATCGGCCTGATCGCTCTCTCCCTCGCGCTTATGGCCACCTTCGTCGCGATCGAGCTGCGCGCCGCCAAACCGTTGGTCCCCTTCTCGATCTTCCGCATCCGCACGCTGACCGGCGCCAACGTCGTCGGACTCCTGGTCGGCGCCTCGCTCTTCTCGATGTTCTTCTTCATCACCCTCTACATGCAGGAAGTGCTCGGCTACAGCCCGATCCACGCCGGCCTCTCCTACCTGCCGCTGGCGCTGGTGATCATGGCGACGGCCGGCATCGCCTCCCAGCTCGTCACCAAGCTCGGCTACAAGCCGGTGCTGGCGATCGGGATGCTCTTCATCGTCGCCGGGCTGCTCTGGTTCAGCCGCGTCTCGGTCGGCGGTGGCTTCTCCACCGACATCCTCGGTCCCTCGGTGCTTGCCGCGGCGGGCCTCGGCTTCGCCTTCGTGACGACGACGATCGCCGCCGTCTCGGGAGTCGAGGAGAACGAGGCGGGCCTGGCCAGCGGTCTGATTAACACCTCGCAGCAGGTCGGCGGCGCGCTCGGGCTGGCGGTGCTTTCGGCGATCGCGATCTCGCGCACCGAAAACGTGATGTCCTCCGGACACTCGTCGATCGCCAACGGCCTGACCGAGGGCTACCAGGCCGCCTTCCTCGGCGGTGCCGCGATCGCGCTGCTCGGCTTCATCCTGACGCTGGTGCTGATCCGCAGCAGCGACAGCCGCGCCCACGTCGAGCTGGGCAAGCGGGAAGCCGCCACGGAAGCGGCATAACCGACCGCTTCAGTAGGATTTAGGCAGATGTTGTTCTCGACCAAAGCCGAGTACGGCGTGCGCCTGATGGTCGAGCTGGGCCGCCAGCCCGGCTCTGCCCCCGTTTCGCTCAGCGCCGTCGCCGAGGCGGAGCGGCTGCCGCTCTCCTACCTCGAGCACCTGGTGGCAAAGCTGCGCAAGGCCGGGCTCGTAACCTCGACCCGCGGCGCCCACGGCGGCTACCGCCTGGCGAAACCGGCCGAGCAGATCACGATGGACGCGGTGGTCGAGGCGCTGGAAGGGCAGATCGCGCCGATGGAGTGCTTCCACGACACTCCCGACGGCAAAGTGCTCTGTTCGCACGAGGACGACGGCGACCGTGCCTGCTCGACCAAGCTGCTGTGGATGCGGGTGCAGGGCGGAGTGACCAAGGCCCTGTCCGGCACGACGCTGGCGGAGCTGGTCGAGTTCGGCGGCGCCAGCGGCGGCGCGGACTCGCGCGCGCCGGTCGGCACGGCCGCCTGAGACGGAACTTCACAAACTAGGAAACGGAGCGAGATTGGCTGAGCTGGAGATACGCAACCTGCACGTGAGCGCCGAGGACAAGCAGATCCTCCGCGGCCTCGACCTCGACGTCGAGAAGGGCAAGGTGCACGCCCTGATGGGACCCAATGGCTCCGGCAAGTCGACCCTGGCCAACGCGATCATGGGCCATCCCGCGCTGGAGGTGACCGAGGGCACGATCACCTTCAAGGGCGAGGACATGACCGAGGCCGATCCCGACGAGCGCTCCCGCGCCGGCCTCTTCATGGCCTTCCAGTACCCAGTGGCGATCCCCGGCGTCTCGGTCAGCAAGTACCTGCGGATGATCGTCAACGCGCAGCGCGAGGCCCGCGGCGAGGAGCAGATCAAGATCAAAGACTTCGCCAAGCTCGCCAAAGAGGCCATGTCGCTGGCCAATATTCCGAACGAGTTCTCCAGTCGCTACCTCAACGACGGCTTCTCGGGTGGCGAGAAGAAGCGCATGGAGCTGCTGCAGCTGGCGCTGCTGCGGCCGGAGATCGCGGTCCTCGACGAGACCGACTCGGGCCTCGACATCGATGCGCTGCGGGTCGTCGCCGAGGGGGTCAACGAGTTCGCCGGCCCCGAGATGGGCGTGCTGATCATCACTCACTACCAGCGCATCCTGCACATGGTGAAGCCCGACTTCGTCCACGTTATGTACGAGGGGCGGATCGTCAAGGAGGGCGGCCCGGAGCTGGTCGAGACGCTCGAGGAGAAGGGCTACGGCTGGATCCGCGAGAAGGTCGAGGCGGGCGCGGCCGCCTGAGCGGGAGGACGATGGAGCAAACGACGACCAAACGCTCCTCTCCCCCGGCCCCGTTCGAGATCGAGAAGGTTCGCGCCTCCTTTCCCGCGCTCGCGCGGGAGGTGCACGGCCGCCCGGTCGCCTACCTCGATAGCGGCGCCAGCTCCCAGCGGGTGCTCGCCTCGATCCAGGCGGTCGACCGCTACGAGCGTGCCCACCACTCCAACGTCCACCGCGGCTCGCACACGCTCTCCGCCGAGGCGACGGCGGCCTTCGAGGGGGCACGAGCCACGGTTGCCGACCACCTCGGCGCCGCCGACCGGCGCGAGGTGGTCTTCGTCCGCAACGCGACCGAGGCGATCAACCTGGTGGCGCGCGCCTGGGGCGACGCCAACCTCGGCACCGGCGACCGCATCGTGCTCACCGAGATGGAGCACCACTCCAACATCGTCCCCTGGCAGCAGCTGGCCGAGCGGGTCGGGGCGGAGATCGACTGGGTGCCGGTCGATGCGGAGGGCCTGCTCGACCTCGATGCCTACGCAGCGCTGCTGGCGCGCGGCCCGAAGCTCGTCGCCGTCACCCACGTCTCCAACGTGCTGGGGACCGAGAACCCGCTGGCGGAGATCTCGCGCTTGGCGCACGAGGCCGGGGCGCTGGTGCTGGCCGACGGCGCCCAGGCGGCGCCGAAGATGGCGGTCGACGACGCCGAGCTGGGCGTCGACTTCTACGCGCTCACCGGGCACAAGCTCTACGCCCCGACCGGGATTGGCGCGCTCTGGGCGCGGCTCGACCTGCTGCGGGCGATGCCGCCCTTCCTCGGCGGCGGCTCGATGATCCGCAAGGTCACCAGGGAGGGCACGACCTACGCCGACCCGCCCGCCCGCTTCGAGGCGGGCACGCCCGCGATCGCCCAGGCGATCGGCCTGGCCTCGGCCCTGCGCTGGATGGACGGGCTTGGCATGGAGCCGATCCTCGAGCACGAGCGGCAGATCGCCGCCTACACGCTCGAGCGTCTCGCCGAGGTTCCCGGACTGCGCGTCTTCGGCCCGCCCGCTGGCCCCGAGCGCATCGGTCCCGTCTCCTTCGAGCTCGACGGGGTCCACGCCCATGACGTCTCGGAGATCCTCGACCGCCACGGCGTCGCCGTGCGCGCCGGCCACCACTGCGCACAACCATTGATGGACCGGCTCGGCGTCGCCGCCACCGCCCGCGCCAGCTTCGGCGTCTACACGACCCCCGAGGAGATCGACCGCCTGGTCGAGGGACTCCACGACGCGCGAAAGGTGTTCGGTCTCTGATGGACGAGCTCTACCGCGACCAGATCCTCGAGCACTACAAGCGACCGCACAACTTCGGGCACCTGGACCACCCCGACCTCGAGTTCGAGGACACGAATCCGTTCTGCGGCGACGAGCAGCGCGTCACGATCCGCCTCGGCGAGGACGGCAAGGTGGCCGAGATCGCCTTCGAGGGCAAGGGCTGCGCGATCTCGACCGCGGCGACCTCACTGCTCACCGACGAGCTGGTCGGCAAGACGCGCGAGGAGCTGTTGCGGCTGCCCAAGGAGTACGTGCTCGAGCTGCTCGGCATCGAGATCTCGGCCACTCGCATGAAGTGCGCGATGCTCGGCCTGAAGGTCGTCAAGAGCGCCAGCCTCGGCGCGCCAGCCGAATGGGAGGACGAGGGCGACGTCGGCGACCCCTCGGAAGCAGCCGCGATCTAGGCGCTGAGTCGCCCATCCGACATTCACCCCAGCGGGGTGGGGTCAAAGTCGGATGGGCGTCGAGATGTCGGCCTAACTGCCTTCTCCCATCGCCGGGTTGGGCTGGATCACGGCGAAGACGGCACCGAAGGGGTCTTTGAGGACGGCGATGCGGCCGACTTCGTCGATCGTCTCCGGGCCGAAGACGAGATCGCCGCCAGAGTCCTTGGCCTTCTCCAACGTAGCGTCGGCGTCGTCGGTGGCGAAGTAGACGAGCCAGTGGTTGGGGACCTCGTCGGGGACGCGGCCGGTGATGTCGATCATGCCGCCCACCGTGTCCTCACCCAGCTTCAGGCTCGTGTACATGCCGGTGGAGAACTGGCGCTCGTCGAAGTCCCAGCCGAAGACCGGGCCGTAGAAGTCGCGCGCGGCGCCGACCTCCCTCGTGTTGAGCTCGTTCCAGACGAGCGCGCCGGCCTCGTTGACGATGCCCGCCCCGACGTTGACGCCCGGTTGCCAGAGACCGATCGCGGCGCCGGTCGGGTCGACGACGAAGGCCATGCGACCGTAGTCGAGGACGTCCATCGGCTCGACCATCATGCTGCCTCCCGCCTCCCTCGCCTTGGCGGCGGTCGCGTCGGCGTCCTCGACGCAGACGTAGCTCGCCCAGGCCGGCGGCTGTCCCTCCTGCATGATTTTCATGATTCCGCCGACCGCCTGACCCTTGAGCCTCGCGACGCGGTAGCCGCCGGTCTGCTCGGCGTTCTCGTCCTCCTCGACGCTCCAGCCGAAGAGGCCGCCGTAGAACTCCGCCGCCGCGTCCTGATCGGGCGTCGCCAAATCGATCCAGCAGGGCGTCCCTGGCACGTAACTGCTCCGCTCGCTCATCGTCTCTCCAATCGTCTCTAGGCGAACTGCATCAAATTCTCTACCCACTAGAACGAGAATTTGATGCAGTTCGCGATGGAACGTGGTTGCGGCCGATGTTCGCAGGCCGCCGGCGGCGGTGGTCAAGGGCCTGTTACGGTGCCCGGCCGGCCCGGCCGCGCGCTCCCCGGTCCTGGCCTCTCGCTAAAATCCGACTTCGGAGCTAGGAATAACGTGACGGACAGCACAACCACAAGCACGATCGAGGTCTGCGCGGCCGGCGAGCTGCCCCCCGGGGCAATGAGGCTGGTCGAGCACGAGGGCATCAAGATCGGCGTCTTCAACTGCGAGGGCACGCTGTACGCGATCGAGGACCGCTGCTCGCATGACGACGGCCCGCTCGCCGAGGGCGAGTTCGACCAGAGCACCTGCACGGTCGAGTGCCCTCGCCACGGCTCGCTCTTCGACCTGAGCACCGGCAGGCCGAAGACGCTCCCGGCTTTCGCCCCGGTGCAGACGTTCACGGCAACCGTCGTGGACGACACGATCACCCTGGAGGTTCCCTAGAGATGGCCACACCCGAGGTCGTAGCTGAGAAAGAGTCGCTGGCCGGCATCAACGCCGAATACAAGGAGAGGTTCGGCTTCCATGATCCCGAGACCGGCTATGCCTACAAGGCGCCGAAGGGGCTCTCGCGCGAGGTGGTCGAATCGATCTCCGAGTACAAGGACGAGCCGCAGTGGATGCGGGACTTCCGCCTCAAGGCGCTGCAGCACTTCGAAGAAAGGCCGACGCCGACCTGGGGCGGCAACCTCGGCCAGATCGACTTCGACGACATCCACTACTTCGTGCGCGCCTCCGAAAAGGCGAGCCGCGACTGGGACGAGGTTCCCGAGGACATCAAGAAGACCTTCGACCGACTCGGCATCCCCGAGGCGGAGCGCAAATTCCTCGCCGGGGTCGGCGCCCAGTACGAGTCGGAGGTCGTCTACCACCAGGTAAACGAGAAGCTCGAGGCCCAGGGCGTGATCTTCACCGATATGGACACGGCGCTGCGCGAGCACGAGGACCTGGTGCGCGAGCACTGGGCGACGGTGATCCCACCCAACGACAACAAGCTGGCGGCACTGAACAGCGCGGTCTGGTCGGGCGGCTCCTTCGTCTACGTGCCGAAGGGCGTCAAGGTGGAGATGCCGCTGCAGGCCTACTTCCGGATCAACACCGAGAACATGGGCCAGTTCGAGCGGACGCTGATCATCGCCGAGGAGGGTTCCGACGTCCACTACATCGAGGGCTGCACGGCGCCGGTCTACTCGACCGACTCGCTGCATTCAGCGGTGGTTGAGATCATCTGCAAGCCGGGCTCACGGGTCCGCTACACGACCGTGCAGAACTGGTCGCAGAACGTCTACAACCTGGTCACCAAGCGCGCCGTCGCCCAGGAGGGCGCGACGATGGAGTGGGTCGACTGCAACCTCGGCTCGAAGCTGACGATGAAGTACCCCTCGATCTACCTGCTCGGGCCCGAGGCCCACGGCGAGATCCTTTCGATCGCCTTCGCCGGCGAGGGGCAGCACCAGGACGCGGGCGGCAAGATCATCCACGCGGCGCCGCGCACCTCCTCCTCGATCTTCTCCAAGTCGATCTCCAAGGACGGCGGCCGCAGCACCTACCGTGGCCTGCTCGAGATCGCCGACGGGGCGACCGGGGCGCGCTCGAAGGTGGTCTGCGACGCGCTGCTGCTTGACGAGGACTCGCGCTCGGACACCTACCCGACGATCCGCATCGACGAGAACGACGCCGACGTCGGCCACGAGGCGACGGTCTCGAAGATCGGCGACGAGCAGCTCTTCTACCTGCAGACCCGCGGCCTCGACGAGGAGGAGGCCTCGAAGATGATCGTCAACGGCTTCATCGAGCCGGTCACCAAGGAGCTGCCGATGGAGTACGCGGTCGAGCTCAACCGCCTGATCGAGCTGCAGATGGAGGGCTCGATTGGCTGAGCTCGCCACCCTCCCACCCCTTCCCGACCAGAAGGCGAAGGGGTGGGAATTCACCGACCTCTCGTCCCTCGACCTCGATGCCTACGAGGCGGGCAGCGCCGATGTCTCGATCGGGGCGGTCGACGGCGCAACCGTGATCTCCCTGACCGAGGCCCGGGGATCCTACCCGGAGTTGCTCGACGACAGGCTCGGAGCGCTGGCGCCGGCCGAGGATCCCTTCGTCGCCCGCAACGAGGCCAGCGACCCGGACGGCGTCCTCGTCCACGTTCCGGCCGGCGTAAGGCTCGCCGAGCCGATCCGCATCGAGGTGCCGCTGGCCGAGTCCGGCGCGGCCCTCAACTGGCGCACGCTCGTCGTGCTCGAGGAGGGCGCCGAGGCGGAGGTCTGGGAGCACTGGTCTTCGCCGGGTGACGAGATCGACGCCCTGCTCAACTCGGTCGTCGAGCTGCACGTCGGCCAAGCGGCGACCCTGCGCTACGTCAACACCCAGGACATTTCCGAGCGGGCCTGGATCTTCGCCACCCAGCGGGCCCAGGTCGAGCGCGACGGACGGCTCGACTGGGCGGCCCTCGGCTTCGGCTCCGCCAACGGCAAGGTGAGGATGGAGACCAACCTGGCGGGACCTGGCTCCGAGGCACGCGTCACCGGCGGCTACGCGGGCGGCGCCGGCCAGCACCTCGACTACGACACCACGCAGGAGCACGCGGCGCCGAACACCAACTCCGACCTCGCCTTCCGCGGCGTCCTCGCCGCCGGCTCGACCGCCGTCTGGCGGGGGATGATCCGGGTCGACCCCGGCGCTCAGCAGACCGATGCCTTTCAGGAGAGTCGCAACCTGCTGCTATCACCCGAGGCCCACGCCGACGCGATCCCCGGCCTGGAGATCGAAGCCGACGACGTTCGCTGCACGCACGCGGCCGCCGTCGCCCAGGTCGACAAGGACCAGCTCTTCTACCTGACCTCGCGCGGGCTCGACCAGGCGAGCGCCAAGTCCCTGATCATCGAAGGCTTCCTCGAGTCCCTGGTCGAAAGGCTGGCGCGGGGTCCGGTGCGGGACGAGGTGTCGGCTGCGCTGGAGAAGCGGCTGAACGAGATATTGGACTGAGGCATCGGCGCGGCGGGTCCTGTCACGGATTTGGAACCACCGCCCTGCGGTCGCTAAAGCGTCCTCGGGCGGTCCCCCAAATCCGCGCCACCCGCCGCGAGATGCGTCAATCCCCTTCAGCTCTGTCTCCAACGACGGGTGCGTTTTCGTCCTGACCGGAGCGGCGTTCGGTGAGCTTGGTTTTGAGGATGGAGCCGGCGACGATCAGGATCGGGGGGAGATAGAGGACCCAGAGCCAGTGGCCGGCGTGCGCCAGCGGGACAAAGGCGGCCATGTCTTCAGTATCGCCAACCGGGCGATGCTCGTGCACCGGGACCGCCGGCCTTGCGTGGGGCGACCCCGGTGCAACAAGGGAGAGGGAGAGTCAAATGATTGGACTCATCTCTAGTAAACCAGATGTGAACGTCCGGATATCAGTAGAAAACCCGTACTTTCCGCAAAACGCGGATTCATCATGTGTTCGAGACGGATAGTAGGTAAAGGCCGAAGCAGGTGAACGCCACCATCACGGCCAGCATCCAGTACTGGGAGCGCGCCGCCTGACGATAGTCACCCCAGTACGCAATCGCACGGTCATGCGCAAGCGTGAGTCCAACGACGTGTCCGATGACCAACGCGGCCACCTGCACGTACCAGATCGCGTTGGCGCTGAGGATCTTGAAATCGATGCCGTTCCCCACCGTGCCGAAGAGGTCGGCGTGCGTGGTGCCGAGCGGATCGGATAGGAGGTAGCCGAACTGAGCCTGCTCCTGAAAGACGAAGAGGCTGAAGTAATGGGCGACGAGATAGGCGAAGGCGATCGGAATGAGCGTGTGGGCGAAGCCGGAGCGCAGCTCTCGCAGCGCTGGCGCCCCTCGCACGCTCGCCATTCCGCGCACCCCGATCAGGTAGACGAGGCCAACTCCGGCGAAGCAGATCAGCATGAAGACCGTGTCGGCGAGGCGCAGCGAGGTGGTCAGGCTGAGGCCGGCTTCGGAGAGCCATTCGAAGACCTGCACGATGGAGCCCTTGAGCGCCCCCTCCTGGGCCCCGTCGAAGCTGGTGGAGGCGATCGAAGCGACCACCACTGCGGCCGAGCCCGGCACGGTCGCCCAGCGGGTCGAGGCGGCCAGGGGAAGACGCCGCCCGAGACGACCGTCTCTGACCCCGAAGCCGCCGAGCCGGGAGAACATGCCGAAATAGACGGAGAAGACCTCCCCCGTTTCACACCACTGCTCCACACCAAATAGCGCCATCATCGCGAAGCTGTAGAGGCTGTAGATGAGCGCGGCCTCGGCAGCAGCCCCGGGCGAGAGGCCCACGGCGACGCCGCCGTTCGCGCCGTACACCACCTCGAGCCAGACGACCGCCAGCAGTCCAAAGGCAGCCGGCCAGCGGCCCAGCCTCTCGGGATAACGGAAGTGCGCGGGCCGCTGGCCGGCAACCGCGGTGAAGACACCACCGATCAGACGGCCGACGGCGCGCCAGGGGTTGAAGGGACGGAAGACGTTGCCGAAGATCACGCTGAACAGCGGAAACCCCAACCACACCGTGACAAAGAGGAAGGTGAGGGCGAAATTCCGATCCGGAGCTTCGGTTCCTCGCAACCCCGCGTAGATCGAGAAGCCCAGCAGGAACACCCCGGCCAGCCCACAGAGGACCTGCACCGGTGCGCTCAGCAGGGCACGGGAGAAGCGATGGCCCAGCGGCCGCCAGCGTTCGTCCTCGAAGCGCGGTTTCCGCCACGCCGTCGAGAGGACGAAGAAGGAGATGATGAGGACTATCGACGCCCCCCAGGCGAAGAGCCAGGCGGGGATCGGCAGATCCTTGCGCGCGACCAGCGCGTGTGCGACCGGCAGAAAGAAGCTCATGGGTTGACGGTCAGTTCGAGGATCTGTTCCTTGCGGCTCTCCAGCTCGGCCTCGAAGACGCCTTCGATCGTCGCCGGAAAGTCGAAGCCCACCGAACCGCCGGCCTTGACGTCCTTCATGATGTCGTAGCCGTGCATGTGGACCTCGTCGCTGACGTCGGAGTCCACCTTGAAGCGAACCCGTTCGCCCTCGTTGTAGGTGAGGTCGGCGATCCCGCCCACCGGTTTGCCGTGCCTGATCACAATCGTCGTCACCCTTCCATGGTTGGCATTCGTCTCGTCGCCGTTGCCGTTCCCGAGCACGACGAAGAGAACGATCGCGACCACGACCACGACTAGACCGAGGCCCACGCGCAATGCGTTGGAATTCATCGTCACTCCCTTGTTCGAGGTGCGGCGGGGCCGCACCGCCTTCAGTTGCTTCGGCCTAGGCGGCCAGCGGCGGCGGGCGAGTGGCGACGCCGAGGGCGATCAGAAGACCACCGCGGACGGTGCCGTGCCGCGGAGCGCGCGGTCGCGGCTGCGATTTCGCCGCTCGGGGCCCTGCGCCCGCGTGGATCCGCTCGGCGATCCTGACGATCGTGCGCAGCCCGGGATAGTGGCCAAGCAGCAGCGACGCGACCAGCAGGAAGAGCGGTGCGAGAGCGAGCGCGATCTCGAACATTGCTCTGGAAATCTAGCGGAGTCGCTGCCCCGCACCGCCCAATAACGTTGCGCCATGCGCCCCGACCGCGACAGCATCGCCGCCCCCGATCTGCCGGCGGAGATCGAGTGGATCGGTGAGGCGCCCGCCTCGATGCCCTCGTTGACGGCGCAGGGGCCGGTGCTCGTCCACTTCCTCGACTTCGCCCAGCTGAACAGCGTCCGCACGCTCCCATACCTGACCGAGTGGGACCGGCGCTACCGCGAGCTGGGGCTTACCACGGTCGGAGTGCAGGCGCCGCGCTTCCCCTTCGGGGCCGAGCCGGCCGGCGTCGCCGCGGGCCTGCGCCGGCTGGGCGTCGAGCTTCCGGTCGCGATCGACGCCGAGCGCGAGCTCTGGCACGCCTACGGCTGCGAGGGTTGGCCCAGCCTCTTCCTCTGGAGCACCGGCGGCGCGCTCGGCTGGTTCCACTTCGGCGAGGGCGAATACCTGGCGACCGAGGAGGCGATCCAGGAAGAGCTGCGCGAGCTGGACGCGCTGCGCGAGCTGCCCGAGCCGATGGCGCCGCTGCGAGGCAGCGACGCGCCCGGGGCGAAGGTGATGCCGCCAACGCCGGAGATCTTCCCCGGCGGCTCCTGGGAGGAGCCCTGGATGGGCGAGGAGCTCGCCGTCGCCTACGAGGCGGGCGGTGCCCACGCGACGATCGAGGGCGAGGGCGAGCTGACCGTCGTCCTCGACGAGGGCAAGGCCCACACGGTCGCGGTCGACGGCCCGCGCCTCTACCCGCTCGCGGAGCACGGGCACCACGAGCCTCACCGGCTCACCCTGCGAGCCGCCGGCGAGCTGCGGATCTGGTCGGTCAGCTTTGCGGCGGGACTGCCGTAGCGACCTCGCGAATCTCCTTCGGCAGCATGAAGCGCACGTCCTCGTGGACCGTGCGCAGCTCGGAGACCTCCTCGGCGCCGCGCTCGCGGAAGAGCTCGACCAGGCGCTCGACCAGCTCCTCGGGGGCGCTGGCGCCGGAGGTGATGCCGACGGTCTCGACGCCCTCCAGCCACTCCTCCTCAACCTGGGTGTGGTTGTCGATCAGGTGCGAGGCGGCGCCGTGCTCGCGGGCCACCTCGACCAGGCGGTTGGAGTTGGACGAGTTGGTCGAGCCGATAACGAGAACCAGCTCGCACTCGCGAGCGAGCTGCTTGACGGCGATCTGACGGTTGGTCGTCGCGTAACAGATGTCGTCTGACTTGGAGCTGACGATCGAGGGGAACTTGGCCCGCAGGGCGGCGATCACCTCGGCGGTCTCGTCGACCGAAAGGGTGGTCTGGGTGATGAAGGCGACCTTGCCCGGATCGGCGACCTCGAGGTCCCGCACTTCGTCCGCGGTTTCGATCAGGACGATGCTGTCGGGCGCCTCGCCGGTGGTCCCTTCGACCTCCTCGTGGCCCTCGTGACCGATCATGATGATCGTGTAGCCGTCGGCTGCGAAGCGGCGGGCCGAGACGTGGACCTTGGTGACCAGCGGGCAGGTGGCGTCGATCGTGCGCAGCTTGCGGGCAGCGGCGTTCTCGTGAACCGCCGGGGCGACGCCATGGGCGGAGAAGACGACCATCTCGCCCTCCGGCACCTCGCTCTCCTCCTCGACGAAGATCGCACCGCGCTTGGCCAGCTCTTCGACGACATGCTTGTTGTGGACGATCTCCTTGCGCACGTAGACCGGCGCGCCGTGGAGCTCGAGCGCGCGCTCCACCGCCTGCACGGCGCGGTCGACCCCCGCGCAGTAGCCGCGCGGCGCCGCAAGCAGGACCCGTTTCGGGGCCGATGTGGCAAGCGAGGGCATTGGTGCAGAGTAGCTAGCCTTGCTGCATGGCAACCCAAGGACGCCACCTCGACCGGCTGACGGCCGTCGACGCCTCCTTTCTCACCAACGAGACCTCAGCCAGTCACATGCACGTCGGCGCGATCCTCGTCTTCGAGGGGCCGCCGCCGAAATACGTCGACCTGGTCGAGCACGTGCGCGGCCGGCTGGGTCAGGTGCCGCGCTTCCGCCAGCGCCTGGTCGTGCCGCCGCTGGAGGCGGGGCGTCCGCTCTGGGCGGACGACGTCAACTTCAATCTGACCTACCACATCCGCCACACCGCGCTGCCGGATCCAGGCGGCGAGCAGCAGCTGAAGCGCCTGGCGGCGCGGGTCTTCTCCCAGCAGCTCGACCGCTCGAAGCCACTCTGGGAGCTGTGGCTGGTGCAGGGACTGGAGCGCGACCGCTTCGCGCTGCTGACCAAGACCCACCACGCGATGGTCGACGGCATCTCAGGAGTCGACATCGGCACCGTGCTCTTCGACCTCGAGCCGGTGCCCGAACCGGCCTCCAACGATGACGGCTGGGTGCCGGAACGCGAGCCACACACCGCTGAGCTGATCGCTCGCGGGGCCATCGACGCGGCGGCTGCGCCGGTGAAGCTGGTTGAGCGCGCGGTCGAGGCGGTGCGCCATCCCGAGACCGCCGCGAAGCGGGTCGGCGAGGCGCTGGAGGGCGTGGGCGAGGTGGTCGGCGCCTTCGCCGATCCCGCACCCGACGTGCCGCTCAACCGGAAGATCGGTCCGCACCGGCGCTTCACCTGGGCGCGCTCGGAGCTGGCGACCTTCAAACGGATCAAGGACAGCCTCGGCGGAACGGTCAACGACGTCGTCCTCGCCGTGATGACGGGGGCCCTGCGCGAGTGGCTGCACGGCCGCAGCGTGCGCACCGAGGGGCTGGAGCTGCGAGCGTTGGTGCCGGTCTCGATTCGAACTGCCGACGAGCGCGGCGACCTCGGCAACCGGATCGCGGCGATGCGCGGACCGCTGCCCGTCTACGTCGAGGACCCGGTGCGTCGCCTGCGAGTGGTCAGCGAGCAAATGGAGGGCCTGAAGCGCTCCAAGCAGGCGCTCGGCGCGGAAGTGATCTCCCGTTTCAACGACTTCGCCCCCCCGACCCTGCTCGCCCAGGCCTCGCGGATCAACTTCTCGACCCGGCTCTTCAACATGATCGTGACCAATGTCCCCGGCCCGCAGATCCCCCTCTACGTCCTCGGGCGCGAGCTGGAGGAAGTCTTCCCGGTCGCCTTCCTCCCCCAGAACCACACCCTGGCGGTGGCGATCATGAGCTACAACGGCCGCGTCGGCTTCGGCCTGCTCGCCGACTACGACACGATGGAGGACGTCGAAACGATCGCCGCCGGCCTCAACCGCTCCCTCGCCGAGCTCGAGGAGGCCGCGGCAGCGGCCGCCCCCGCCGCCTGAGCACGAACTGCATCAAATTCTCGTTCTAACAGGTAGAGAATTTGATGCAGTTCGGTGGTTAGGCTTGTTGATCGTGATTTTCGTCGCCCTCTTCATCGTCGTCCCGATCGTCGAGCTCTACGTGATCATCCAGATCGGCTCGCTGATCGGCGTCTGGCCCACGATCGCCCTCCTCCTCGCCGACGCCCTGCTCGGCTCGCTGCTGCTCCGCCACCAGGGCCGCGGCGCCTGGCGCC
>CAZQET010000020.1:0-1747 GCA_964591825.1 uncultured Conexibacteraceae bacterium | reverse complement strand
GCGGCGTCACCGCGGTGTTCAGCGAGATGGGCGGCGTCCGCGAAGACGCCTAGGGGACCCGCGGCGCTCAGTCGGCCAGGGTCATGTGGCGAAACCGCGGCCGCAGGCGCGAGGCCAGCTCCGCCGCGGCAGCGTGACCGGCCGGGTCCTGCTCGGACGGCCCGGTGGCGAGGATCACCTCGGTCGCCGGGAAGGTCTGCAGCTGATCCTCGACCGCCTGGACCAGGTCCTCGTCGCCGACCCGTCCCTCGGCGGCGACTTCGGCCTTGGCCAGGGCGGCGACGGTGATCACGAGGTTGCGCTGGGCCTCGCGACGGGCGCCCTCGACGTCGGAGGCCCAGCGGTCGAGGAAGCCGAGTCTTGCCGGGGCGAGGACGCGGACATCGGCCGCGACGCCGGGATCCTCGACGCCCGCCTCGCGGGCGATCCGCTGAACCGCCCCGGGGTCCTCGACCGGGCGGCTGGCGACGACGAGAATGTGGGGTCGGCCGTCGGCGGGGGCGGGCGCGGCGATCGTCCCACGCGGGCGCTGGGCGACGGCGATCGCGACCAGGGCGACCGCGGCGAGCGCCCCGATCGCGACGCCCACCCCCGGGCCGCCGAGCAGAAAGGCGGCGACCACCGGGACTACGATCGCGGCGACGATCACCGGCAGCTTCCAGGGGGCCATCCAGACCTAGCCGACCGCTTCCTCGGCGTGTCGTGCGGCGAGCCGGCTGCGCAGCTCGTCGCGGTCGATGTGGGCGGGCTCGGTCTCGGCCAGGAAGCGCTCGACCGCGGCGACGAAATGGATCGGGGCCTCGAGCTGGGGAAGGTGGCCGACTCCTTCGAAGACCTCCAGGCGGCTGCCGAGAATCGCCTCGTGCGCGTCCTCGCCGTGCTTCACCGGGATGATCGGGTCGCGGGCGCCCCAGACGATCAGCACCGGCAGCGCCTCGGCCAGGTAGAGGCGATCGCCGGCGGCGAGCCGCTGCCCTCCCGTGCCGATCACCGTCCGCAGGGCGGAGAGGAAGGCGGTGCGACGCTCGGGGTCGGAGAGGGAGGCGTAGCCGCGGGCGACCTCGGCGACGTCGGCGCTGGGTCGCAGGCCGACGGCCGAGAGGCCGCGGCCGAGGGCCCCGCCTGCCACTCGGCCGACCCCCGCGGTGGCGCCGATGAAGAGGTCGGCGCCGGGCAGCGCGGCAGCGCGCAGGACGAGGCTGACGTCGCGGCCGAGGCCGCCGCTGGAGACGAGCACAAGGCGCTCGACCATCTCCGGGAACTGGTAGACGAACTGCATCGCGATGCCACCGCCGAGCGAATGTCCCACCAGCGTGGCGCGCTCGTGGCCAAGCTTGACGAGCAGGTCGCGGAGCGAGCTCGCGAGCGAGCCAAGCGAGTAGTCACCGGGCGCCTTCCCGGAGGCGCCGTGACCCGGGAGGTCCGGCGCGATCACCCTCGCGCGGCGTGCCAGCAACGGCAGACTCGCGCGCCACGCATCGCTGTCAGACGCGATCCCGTGGACCAGCAACAGCACCGGCCCTTCGCCGGCGGTCAGATACGAGATCGTACGGCCGTGCAGCCGCGTCTCTTCGCGGCGTAGCTCGAGGTCGCGCAGCGGCGTCGGGGCTGTCATTTCCGGTTACCTACCTCCTGCGATCGGGGAGAAGGATTGTCGTGCGCAGACAGGGCGGCTGGGAGGAGCGAGATCGCGCAATCCGCCTATTTGCGGCGTTTTTCTGCTGGTCGAGGTGGGCCAGCCCGGCCT
>CAZQET010000019.1:0-2433 GCA_964591825.1 uncultured Conexibacteraceae bacterium | reverse complement strand
GAGCCGATCAGGGCGGTCACCTTGTTCGGCTCGACCGTCATCGTCACGTCGGCCACAGCGTGGAAGTCACCGTAGAAGAGGTTGACGCCGCGCGCCTCGATCGTCTTGGCCCGGCGATCGCCTGTGGGCGCCGGCCCGGCGGCGGGCGGAGTCGGAGCTGGTGGCTTCATCTCGGTCTCCCCAGATCCAACCTCGGTCCGGAGCGCATCCGTGGCTCGCATCGGTCGTAGTCTCCTTCTGTCCACTAGCGAATCTCGGTTTTGTAGCGGCGGTAGATCAGGCGAGCGACGAGGTTGAGGATCATCACGATAGCGATGAGGGTCAGCGCGGCCGCCCAGGCTCTGTCATATGAAGCTTCTTTGAAGACTCCCGGGTTGCGGTACTCGCTGTAGGCGTAGACGGCGAGGTTCTGCATCCGCCCTTCGAAGGGGTTGGTGTTGATCGAGTCGACCACGCCAGTGGTGACCAGCAGCGGCGCGGTCTCGCCGATGATCCGGGCGACGGCGATCATCACCCCGGTCACCAGTCCGGCGAAGGCGGTCGGCAGCACCACCCTGGCGATCGTCTTCCACTTCGGCGTGCCGAGCGCGTAGGCAGCTTCGCGCAGGTGGTTGGGGACGATCTTCAGCACCTCTTCGGAGGAGCGGATCACGATCGGGATCATCAGCACCGAGAGCGCCACCGAGCCCATCACGCCGAGGCGGATTCCCGGGCCGAGGAAAAGGGCGAAGAGCGCGTAGGCGAAGAGGCCGGCGACGATCGAGGGAATGCCGGTCATCACGTCGACGAAGAAGGTGAGCGCCTTGCGCAGCCGCCCCTTGCCGCCGTACTCGGTCAGGTAGATCGCCGCCATCAGGCCGACCGGCACCGAGATCAGGGCGGCGACGCCGGTGATCACGAGGGTGCCGACGAGGGCGTGGGCGGCGCCGCCGCCGCCGATCTTGCCGCGTGCGTCCTCGGTGAGGAATTCGAGGCTGAGTCCGGGCACACCCCGTTTGACCACCTCGAAGATCAGCGAGAGCAGCGGGATCAGGGCGAGGCCGAAGGCGGAGACGATGGCGACGGTGACAAGGCGGTCCTTGGCCCGCCGTGGCCCCTCGACCGAGCGCGACCAGGCGTAGGTGACGACGCAGCAGAGCAGTGCGGTGAAGACCAGCAGGAAGGCGACGGTGAAGATGCCGGTGGCGAGCAGCAGCGCGGCGGCGAGGGCGGCGGAGGCGGCGGTCGCCCCGTAAGGCGCCCATCCGGGCAGTACGCCGGTCTCGAGCGTGGCATTCACTTGACAACCTCTTGCTCGCGCCCCGATCGCCACGGACTCGAGCACCTGGAAATCACCATGTCGATCGTGGCGCTCACTGGATGTTCTGGCGGGCGATGATCGCCCGCGCGATCAGGTTGGTGACCAGGGTGATCGCGAAGAGCACGAGGCCGGAGGCGATCAGCGTGTTGATCGCCAGGCCGGAGGACTCGGGGAAGTTGAGCGCGATGTTGGCGGCGATCGTCGAGGGGTTGGCCTGGCTGATCAGGTTGAAGGTGACGATGCCCGAGACCGAGAGGATGATCGTCACCGCCATCGTCTCCCCCAGCGCCCGGCCGAGGCCGAGCATCGCGCCGCTGATGATCGAGGACTTGCCGAATGGCAGAACGGTCATCCGGATCATCTCCCAGCGGGTCGCGCCCAGCGCCAGGGCGCCTTCCTGCAGGCGGCGGGGCGTCTGCGAGAAGACCTCACGGGCAACCGCAGAGACGATCGGCAGGATCATCACGGCGAGGACCAGGCAGGCGACCAGCATCGTGCGGCCGGTGACCGAGGCGGGGCCCTCGAAGAAGGGGATGAAGCCGAGGTTTTCTTCCAGCCACTTCATCGGCCCGACCGCGGCGGGACCGAGGACGAAGATGCCCCAGAGGCCGTAGACGACGCTCGGAACGGCAGCCAGCAGGTCGACCAGATAGCCGAGCGCGAGCACCAGGCGGCGCGGTGCGATGTGGGTGATGAAGAGCGCCACCGCAACCGCCAGCGGGACGGCGATCAGCACCGCAATCGCTGCCGCCAGCACCGTGCCGAAGGCGAGCGGCGCGATGTAGTCGACGAGGCTCTTGCCGCCGGGCAGTTCCGAGGAGGAGGCCGTTACCGCGGGCAGCGATTCGATCAGCAGGAAGAAGGCGACCCCGGCCAGCAGCGCCAGGATCGTCACCCCGGCGGCGACGGCGAAATTGGAGAAGATCCGGTCGCCCCATCGCCGCCGCCCTCCTGAGGCGGCGGCGAGGAGCTGACCGGCGTTGGTGGTGGTGTCTACCTCCACCTACTGCCCGCTAGCTGGTTTCGATCGCTTCGATCGCCGGCATGACCTTCTTGCGCAGCGAGTCCGAGAGCGGGCCCCCTTCCTCCGCCACGGTCACGAGACTCGCGCCCCGGCGCACCGCATCGAGCAG
>CAZQET010000018.1:0-10734 GCA_964591825.1 uncultured Conexibacteraceae bacterium | reverse complement strand
TCGCCGTGATCCGCCGCATGGTGCGCGATCTCGATTTCCCGCTGAGGGTCGAGGTGCTGCCGACGGTGCGCGAGCCAGACGGCCTGGCGATGAGCTCTCGCAATGCCTATCTGGATGGCGAGGCGCGCGAGCGAGCGACGGCGCTCTCGCGAGCGCTGCGCATCGCCGCCGAGGCCACTCCCGTCGATGGCCTGGGGGCGGCCCTCGAGGCCGCCCGCGCCGAGCTGCATGCCGCGGGCGCCGAGGTCGAGTACCTCGAGGCCCGCGACGCCGAGGACCTTTCGCCGGTCACCGAGCTGCGCGACCGGCCGGTGCTGATCGCCGTCGCCGCCCACGTCGGCGGCGCCCGCCTGATCGACAACGTCGTTGTCGACCCGCCAACTTCGAACGCATGACCTGAGGGGAGAACCGATGCAGAGGCAGATGCTCAAGTCCAAGATTCACCGGGCGACGGTGACCGATTGCGACGTCGACTACATCGGCAGCATCACGATCGACACCGAGCTGATGGCCGCCGCGGACCTGATCACCAACGAGCAGGTCCACGTCTGGGACATCGACAACGGCGCCCGCTTCGTCACCTACGTGATCGACGGCGAGCCTGGCTCACGGACGATGCAGGTCAACGGCGCCGCCGCTCATCTGACCCGTCCCGGCCACAAGATCATCGTCGCCTCTTTCGGCGCCTACGACGAGAGGGATCTCGAGGCCTACTCGCCGGTCGTCGTTCACGTCGACGAGGAGAACGAGATCGTCGCCGTCGACAGCCACCCCGAGGTGCTGCTCGCCGAGCCACCGTCCGGCGTCGAGGCCCCAGCGGAGTTCGCCTGATGAGTTCCGGCGCCCGCTCTCACACCGCGCCGCCGCCGGCCGACCGCACCCCGGTCAGCCTGCCAAGGCTGGCCGAGATGAAGGCCAAAGGCGAACCGATCGCGATGGTGACCGCCTACGACTTCCCCTCGGCCAAGGTCGCCGAGGAGGCGGGGGTCGACGTCGTCCTCGTCGGCGACTCCGCCGCCAACGTGGTGCTTGGCCATGAAGGCACCGAGGCGGTGACGATGGAGGAGATGCTCGTCCTCGGCAAGGCCGTGCGCCGCGGTCTGCGCACGCCGCTGATGGTCGGCGACATGCCCAAGGGCAGCTACGAGGCGAGCAACGAGCTCGCGATCGAAAACGCGATGCGCCTGGTCAAGGAGACCGGCTGCCAGACCGTGAAGCTCGAGGCGGGAGGGACCTCGGTCGAGCGCGCCCGCGCGATCGTCCGTGCCGGCATCCCGGTGATGGGCCACGTCGGTCTCACCCCGCAGACCGCAACCGCGCTCGGCGGCTACAAGGCCCAGGGCCGCAGCGCCCAGGGCGCGATCAAGCTCTGCGAGGAGGCGCTGGCGCTGGAGGCTGCGGGTTGCTTCGCGATCGTCTTCGAGGCGGTCCCCGCCGCCGTCACCGAGGCGGTCGCCGAGAAGCTCGAGGTGCCGATCATCGGCATCGGCGCCGGACCCGCCGCCGCCGGCCAGGTTCTCGTCTTCCACGACCTGCTGGGCATCACCACCGGCCACATGGCCAAATTCGTCAAGCAGTACGCCGACATCCACGATCGCATGGTCAAGGGCATGACCCGCTACGTGAAAGAGGTCCGCACCCACCACTTCCCCGAACCCGACCACGTCTACGGCATCGACCCCAGCGAGCTGGCGGTCCTCAAGCACTACCTCGACCAGGAGAGCCTCACCTCGGCCAAGGCTTGGGACTGGGAGCCGCTGCCCTGACATCTACTGAGCTCGTGCGATAGCGCGGGCAAAGCAACTCAGCGGATTACGATGCGGCGAATGCCCGTATACGAGTTTGAGTGCGAGGACTGCGGGGAGCGCTTCGAGGAGCTGACCGCGGTCGGTGTCGGTAGCGTCGCCTGCCCGGCCTGTGGCTCGAGCTGCACGCAGAGGCTTTGGTCGCGGGTCTCGCCGGCTGGCCGACAACCGCGAGGCGCCTCGGTGCGCTCTGATGAATCGCGGCGGCGGGAGCGGGAGGCGGCGCGGTCGGAGCGGCTGGCGGAGACAAAGCGCAAGCGGGCGGCGGGGGAGATGCCGCGGCACGGGGGAGGGGCAGCTTGAGCGCCACCGCGGAGCAGCGGCGCGAGGAGCTGATCGCGCTCTTCAACGAAGTCAAGGCGTGCACGAAGTGCCCACTGCACGAGACGCGCAGCAAGGCGGTCTTCGGGGCCGGGGACGCCGATGCCGACCTGATGTTCGTCGGCGAGGCGCCGGGGGCCGAAGAGGACCGGCAGGGGCTGCCGTTCGTCGGCCGTGCGGGGCAGCTGCTCAACCAGATGCTGGAGGAGATCGGGCTCTCGCGCGAGGCGGTCTTCATCGCCAACGTGCTGAAGAGTCGGCCGCCGGGCAATCGCGACCCCCAGCCGCTCGAGATCGAGGCCTGCAAGCCCTACCTCTTCGAGCAGGTGCGGCTGATCGAGCCGACCGTGATCTGCACCCTGGGCAACTTCGCCACCAAGCTGCTCAGCGGTAACCCGGCCGGGATCACCCGCGTGCACGGAACGCCGCAGGTGCACGAGCTCGGCGGACGCACGGTCTTCCTCCTGCCGCTCTTCCATCCGGCGGCCGCCCTGCGCACCCCGGCCGTGAAGGAAACGCTGCGCGCGGACTTCGCCAAGCTGCCGGAGCTGCTGGCTATGGGTCCCCCGGCGGCCGCCGAAGAGCCGATCGACGAGTCGGAGGAGTCGGCCTCCGAGCCGCCCCAGCCGACCGAAGACCAGCTTGACTTCTTTGGCTAGTCGGACCACTACCGCGTCCGCCGCTGAGACCGAAGCGCTCGGCACCGAGCTGGCCGCCGGCCTGCGGCCGGGCGACATCGTCGTCCTCAGCGGCGAGGTCGGCACCGGCAAGACGACGCTGATCCGCGGCGCCTGCCGGGCGCTGGGGGTCGAGGGGCCGGTCACCTCTCCGACCTTCACGATCGGCCAGCGCTATGAGGGCGCCGAGCTGCCGATCGCCCATCTCGACCTCTACCGGCTCGCCGATCTGGGCGGCGAGGATCCGGCGCTGCTCGAGGACTACCTCTCCCCGAACGGCATCGCCTTCGTCGAGTGGCCGGCCGTCGCCGAGCCGGAGCTCGCCGGTCGCCGGGTCATTGCGGTTCGCCTCTCCCACCTGGGCGGCGACCGCCGCGAGATCGAGCTCCCCGCCGCATCCGCTCGCGAATAGCCGTGTTCAGAGGGGAAGCGGCTGTAGCATCGAACGACGTCTAAACGCGAACTGGAGGGACGCTGGATGAAGGGACTGAGGACGCTAACTGCGGTGTTGTTGGGAACCGCACTGCTGGCGAGCGCGGTGCCGGCGTCGGCGGGCGCCGTCGCCTACAAGCACTACGTCGCCTGCGGCGTCTCCCAGAACGCGAAGGCGAAGCACAAATGCCCGAAGAAGGCCAAGAAGGGGGCGTTCTTCGAGAGCACCAAGGCGGACGTCAACTACAGCGTCTGCGTCAAGTTCCCGACCGGGAAAAACATCTGCGCCAAAGCCCAGCCGGCCACCCAGGGGACGCTCTACGTCAACAAGATCACCTCGAACATCCCCGGCAAGCACCGGGTGACGTGGTTCGTCGAAGGCAAGCGGGTCGGCTCCTTCGTCTTCAGGGTCACTGGCTAGCCTGGAGACAACGGACGGAGCGGTCGTCGGCTTCGACACGGCAACCGCCGATACGGCGGTCTGCGTGACCCGCGGCGGCGAGGTGCTCTACGAGGAGGCCCTCGGGCTGGCCGAGAACGGCAGCCCGCGCCACTCGACCGCGCTGCTGGTCGAGGTCGAGCGTGCGGCAGCAGCGGCGGGCGGCTGGAAGCGGGTCGCTCGGATCGCGGTCGGCTGCGGCCCCGGCTCCTTCGTCGGCATTCGCATCGGCATCGCCACCGCGACCGGACTGGCGGCGAGCACCGGCATTCCCGCCGTCGGCGTTTGCACGCTCGATGCGCTCGGCCTCGCCATCGCCGGAGCGACCCTCTCGCTGGCGGTGCTGGACGCTCGCCGCGGCGAGGTCTTCGCCGCGCTCTACGGCGAGCGCGGCGAGCGGCTCTGGGAGCCCGCCGTCCTCGCCCCCGAGGCGCTCGCCGAGCGCCTCGGCGAGCTCGGGCGCCCCGTGCGGGCGGCCGGATCGGGCGCGGTACGATTTCGCCAAGAGCTGGCGAGCCGGGAGGCCGAGATCCCGGCGGACGCCGACCCGGTTCACCGCGTCTCCGCAAGGCACGTATGCGCTTTGGCCGGGAGCGCGGCCGAGGCGGGCGACGAGCCACTCGAGCCGATCTACCTGAGACCTCCCGATGCGCAGCGATGGCGTGAGCGAGACACTTCCCAGAGAGCAGGCTGAGGCCGCCGCGGCGGGCCAGATCCGCCGCCTCGCCTACAGCGACCTGCCAGCGGTTATCTCGATCGAGCGCCGCTCCTTCCCGACGCCGTGGTCGCTGGCGATGTTCGTGCTCGAGCTCTCCAAGCCCTCCGGCATCTGCCTCGCCGCCATCGAGGGCGACCAACTGCTCGGCTACCTCGTCTGCTCCCGCTACGACCAGGTCTGGCACCTGATGAACGTCGCCGTCGCGCCCGAGCGCCGCCGCCAGGGCGTCGCCGGCCGCCTGATCGAGCGCCTGGTCGATGAGGGGGGAGGCGCCCTGCCCTTCACGCTCGAGGTGCGGGTCTCGAACCGGCCGGCGATCGCGATGTACGAGCGGCTCGGCTTCCGCTCGGCCGGCGTGCGCCCCCGCTACTACCAGGACAACGGCGAGGACGCGCTCATCATGTGGCTCGACTGAGTCAGCCATCTAACGCCCTCCCCATGAAGCTCCTCGCGATAGAGACCTCCTGCGACGACACCTGCGCCGCCGTCCTCGACGGGCCGCGCATCCTCAGCAACGTGATCTCCTCGCAGGCCGCCGCCCACGCCCAGTTCGGCGGGGTCGTTCCGGAGGTCGCCTCGCGTCACCACCTGGAGCTGGCAGCTCCGGTGGTCGAGGCCGCCCTGGCCGAGGCGGACACCGCTCTCGAGGAGGTCGAAGCCGTCGCCGTCACCGCCGGCCCCGGCCTGATCGGCGCCCTGTTGGTCGGCGTCAGCGTCGCCAAGGCGCTGGCCGCTCCGCGGCGCCTGCCGCTGATTCCGGTCGACCACCTGCAGGGCCACGTCGCCGCCAACTTCCTCGAGCCGGAGCCGCTCGAGCCGCCCTTTCTCTGCCTGCTCGCCAGCGGCGGCCACACCCTGCTCGCGGGCGTGCGCGAGCGCGACCGCTACGAGCTGCTCGGGCAGACGCTCGATGACGCCGCCGGCGAGGCCTTCGACAAGGTCGCGCGCCTGCTCGGACTCGGCTATCCCGGCGGGCCGGCGCTGCAGAAGCTCGCCGAGGAGGGCGACCCGGAGGCCTTCGAGATGCCGGTGGCGATGAGCCGCGATCCGGGCCTCGACTTCAGCTTCAGCGGCTTGAAGACGGCGCTCGTCTACCTGTGCCGCGACCTCGGAGAGAGCGGCGTCGAGCGGCGTCGCGCCGACCTCGCCGCCGCCTTCCAGGCGGCGGCGGTCGGCCAGCTCGTGTCGAAGCTGGAGCGAGCGCTGAAGCGGGGCGAGTGGGAGGCGGTCGCGCTGGGCGGCGGCGTCGCCGCCAACGGTCCCCTGCGCGAGGCGGTCGCCGAGCTCTGCGAGCGCCGTGGCCTGAAGCTCAAGCTGGTGCCGCTCTCACTCTGCACCGATAACGCCGCGATGATCGGCTCCGCCGCCCGCTTCGCCCCCGCGATTCCCTACCCGGACTACCTCGCCTACGACGCTTTCCCGACGCCGAAGCGCGCCGCAGCATGAGCACCGTCACCGTCTACTCGCGCCCGGGCTGTCACCTCTGCGAGGTGGCGATCGAGGCGCTGATCGCCCTCCACGGAGAGGGCTACCGTTTCGAGCTGCACGAGGTCGACATCGAGAGCGAGGAGCTGCTGCTGCGCCGGCTGCTGGAGAAGATCCCAGTGGTCGAGGTCGATGGAGAGGTTGTCTCCGAGCTGCTCTTCGACGAGACGGCGGTTCGCAGCAGGCTCGATAGTGTGGGGGCGTGGCCCCCCTGATCGAAGAGCAAGAGCCCGCCGGCGGCCTGATCGTCGACGGTGAGCGGCTCTCCCTCGGAGTCGCCGCACGGCTCTCGCGCTACCTGCAGGTGCTGACCCAGGCGCGCAAGATGGGCCGCGAGACGATCTCCTCGCAGGAACTCTCCGAGTACACGCACATCAACCCGACTCAGATCCGCCGCGATCTCTCGGGCTTCGGCAAGTTCGGCAAGCGCGGCGTCGGCTACAACGTCGAGTCGCTGGTGGGAGAGATCCGCAAGATCCTGCGCACCTCCGGCCAGCACAACATCGCCCTCTTTGGCGCCGGCAACCTCGGCCAGGCGATCGCCAGCTCCGACATCTTCGCTGACCACGGCTTCCAGATCGTCGCCATGTTCGACGTCGACGCGAGCGTCGTCGGCACCGAGATCGGCGACCTGCGCGTGCGCGACTTCTCCGAGCTGGCGTCCGTCGTCGCCGAGCAAGAGATCGTCGTCGGGGTGCTCGCCGTGCCCGCCGCCGCCGCCCAGGGCGTCGCCGACCGGCTGGTCGAGGCGGGCGTGAAGATCATCTTCAACTACTCCGAGCAGCTCCTGCAGGTGCCGCCGGAGGTCACGGTCCACACCTCGAGCCCGGCCGTCGACCTGCTCTATGCGCTCTACTTCTACCTGACCTGAAAGCCGAGCCAAACTTGTCCCTGGACCTCGACCTCGCGCGGGAGAGATTCGAGTCCTCGATCGATTTCACCGTCGGCCTCGAGGAGGAGTTCGCAATCGTCGACCCGGTCACGCTCGAGCTGGAGCACCGTTTCGAGGACGTCTACGCGGCCTGCCAGGCCGACGAGGTGCTGGCCGACTCGGCAGCCGGCGAGCTGATCGCCTCCGAGATCGAGATCCGCTCGGGCCGCGCGGAGAGCTTCGCCGAGGCGGTCGCCCTGCAGCGCCGGCGCCGCGAGCGCCTCTTCGGGTTGGTCGAGGGGATGGGCTTGGGGCTGGCGGCGACCGGCACCCACCCCTGGGCCAACTACCTGGACCAGCGGATCATCGATACGCCCCACTACAACCGCTTGCGGCACGAACTCGGCTGGGTCGCCCAGCGCAACAACACCTGGAGCCTTCACGTGCACATGGGCGTGCGCGGCGCAGACCGCGCGATCGCCGTCTGCGACTGGATGCGCGAGCTGCTGCCGCTGCTGCTCGCGGTCTCGGCCAACTCCCCCTTCCTCGACCGCCACGACAGCGGCCTGCACACGGTCCGCACCGAGATCTTCACCCGCACATTCCCGCGCTGTGGGGTGCCCAGCCCGTTCCACGACTGGAACGGCTACGCGGACTTTGTCTCCACCCTGGAGCGGGTGGGCTCGGTTGTCGAGTCGACCCAGCTCTGGTGGAGCGTGCGTCCGCACCATGCCTTCGGCACGGTCGAGGTGCGGATCTGCGACGCCCAGACCCGCGGAGAGGAGTCCTTTGCGCTGGCCGGGCTGATCGCCGCCGCAATTGCCCAGAGCGCGATCTCCTATGACGAGCACGGCTACGAAGGGGCGGGGGCGCCGCTGCGCGACCGCGAGATCGAGGAGAACCTCTGGCGGGCGATCCGCCATGGGATGAGCGGCCGCATGATCGACTTCCGTCGCGGCGAGGAGATCGAGGCGGCGGCGGCTCTGGAAGGGCTGCTCGCCTGGACCGAGCCGGCTCGCGAGAGGCTCGGGATCGAGGTCGACCTGCCGGCGCGCAACGGCGCCCAGCGAGCGCGCGAAGCGCTCGACGCCGGGGTCTCGATCGAGGACATCTTCCGCGACGCCGTGGCGGAGACGAAGCGCACCTACGTTGCCGCCCCCCAGGGTGCCGAACAGGCATGAGCCGCTCTGAGGCCGCTTTGCGCCGCCCGCATATATAGACTCCCGCGCCGCTTAGAAACCAGCCGGAGGACCTAACTTGACCAGTTTCTTGACCGAATACGGAGTCGTCGTCGCGCTCGTCTGCGCTGGAGCGGCGGTCGTTTACGGACTGATAATCACCCAGCGCCTACTCTCGAAGTCACCGGGCAACGAGCGCATGCGGGAAATCTCGGGAGCCGTTCAGGAAGGCGCACAGGCCTACCTGAACCGGCAGTACACGATCATCGCCGCCGTCGCGGTGCCGATCGCGATCCTGCTCTGGCTCCTGCAGGACTACAAGACCGCGATCGGATTCGTCTTCGGCGGCATCCTCTCCGGCTCGGCTGGATTCATCGGCATGAACGTCTCGGTGCGCGCCAACGCCCGCGTTGCCGAGGCGGCCCGTGGTGGCGTCCCACCGGCGCTCGACGTCGCCTTCAAGGGCGGCTCAGTCACCGGCCTGCTCGTCGTCGGTCTCGCCTTGCTCGGCGTCGCCGGCTACTACGGCATCCTCGTCCTCACCGGCACCAGTGACAAGGAGGCCGTCGACGCGCTCGTCGGCCTGGGCTTCGGTGGCTCGCTGATCTCGGTCTTCGCCCGGCTCGGCGGCGGCATCTTCACCAAGGCCGCCGACGTCGGCGCTGACCTGGTCGGCAAGGTCGAGGCGGGCATCCCCGAGGATGACCCTCGCAACCCGGCGGTGATCGCGGACAACGTCGGCGACAACGTCGGCGACTGCGCCGGCATGGCCGCGGACCTCTTCGAGACCTACGCGGTCACCTCGGTCGCCGTGATGCTGCTCGGCGTCCTCACCTTCTCCGGCTCGGGCGGCGAATTCTCCCGGGCGGTGGCGATCTACCCGCTGGTGATCGGCGCCGTCGCGGTCATCGCCTCGATCATCGGGGCGCTCTTGGTGCGGACCAAATCCGACCGAGTCGAGGGCGCGCTTTACACGGGTGTGATTGCCGCCGGGGTCCTCTCGATCGCGGCCTTCTACCCGGTCACGCACTGGCTGATGAGCGACCCGGTGCGGCTCGGGCTCGAAGCCGGCGCCAAGACGATCACCACCACCGACCTCTGGCTCTGCTCGGTGATTGGCGTTGCGGTCACGGCGCTGCTCTTCGTGATCACCGAATTTTATACGTCGACCCGTTTCCGCCCGGTGAAGACGATCGCCCAGGCATCGGAGACCGGCCACGCGACCAACATCATCCAGGGCCTCGCCCAGGGATTCCAGTCGACCGCCGCTCCGGCGCTGGTGATCGCCCTGGCAATCCTCGCTGCCAACGAGCTCGCCGGCATCTACGGCATCGGCATCGCCGTGATGGGCCAGCTCTCTCTGTGCGGCCTGATCGTCGCTCTCGACGCCTTCGGACCGATTACCGACAACGCGGGGGGCATCGCCGAGATGGCGGAGCTGCCCGAGGACGTGCGCAACGTCACCGACCCGCTCGACGCGGTCGGCAATACGACCAAGGCGGTGACCAAGGGCTACGCGATCGGCTCCGCGGCCCTGGCGGCGCTGGTGCTGTTCGCCGCGTTCAAGAGCGAACTGAAAGATGCGAAGCCGGCGAACTTCAACCTCGACAGCCTCTTTCACCTGACCAGCCCAGACGTACTGATCGGGCTGATCATCGGCGGCATGATGGTCTACCTCTTCGCCGCCTTCGCGATCGAGGCGGTCGGCCGCGCCGGCGGCCAGGTCGTCGAACAGGTGCGCGAGCAGTTCCGTGAGCACCCGGGGATCATGGAGGGGACCGAAAAACCCGACTATGCCAAGACGGTCAGCATCGTCACTCTGGCGGCGCAGAAGGAGATGATCCTGCCGGCGTTGATCCCGATCGTCGTACCGGTGATCGTCGGCCTGCTCAGCGTCGACGCGCTCGGCGGCCTCTTGATCGGCGTCATCGTCGTCGGCTTCTTCGCCGCGGTCTCGATGACCGCGGGCGGTGGCGCCTGGGACAACGCCAAGAAGCTGATCGAGGACGGCGCCCACGGTGGCAAGGGCTCAGAGGCCCACGCCGCCTCGGTAACCGGCGATACGGTTGGCGACCCCTACAAGGACACGGCGGGGCCCGCCATCAACCCGATGATCAAGGTCGCCAACATCGTCGCGATCCTGATCATCCCGATAGTTCACTTCTAGAAGTTCGTAGCGGGGGAGGGGCCGGTTGCCCCTCCCTCAAAAGCCGTTGCGCAGCAGATTGGATGGGCGCTTCGGTGCGTGGTCCCTGAGCTTTTGCGAAAGGGGCAACCGGCCCCTCTCACCCCACGGAAGCTCTACAAGAGATCAAGCGGGTCCGGTCAGTCGCGACGAGCTTTGCCGAAAGCTTCTTGACCTCATGCCTTGTCGGTGTTCGGCGAAGTTAGTCGCGCACGGCAGGGGTGGTGGTGCCCTCCGCGGAAGGGTTGGCGCAGCGTGGGCGTAGCGAGATACGGATCTGCTGCGCAACGGTCTTCAGCGGAGGGCACCACCACCCCTGCCGGCCCGTGCCTGGAATTTTGCGGTCAGGGGGAGGGGTAGGGTCGCCTACGGAGTAAATGCTGGCCACTGACAGGGCCCGCTTGCGCTCCCCTCTAAGCTTTGGGGCGCGAGCCGGGAGGCAAACGACGAGCCCCTAAGGAGGGGATTTCGCTGGCACGGCCGACAGACTCGAACGAGCAACTCCTCTGCAGCTTCTGCGGCAAGTCGCAGCGGCAGGTCAAGAAGCTGATCGCGGGACCCGGGGTCTACATCTGCGACGAGTGCATCGATCTCTGCAACGAGATCATCGACGAGGAGCTGAC
>CAZQET010000017.1:0-5809 GCA_964591825.1 uncultured Conexibacteraceae bacterium | reverse complement strand
GCACCTCGGCGGCGCTGGTGCGAGTGCGCTCGCCGGCGAGGGCGCGGCCGAGGATGCGGTCCTCGAGCTCGACCAGGGCGCGGGCTCGCTCGGGGTCCTCGTCGAGCACCGACTTGATCGCCCGCAGGGGCATGAAGCGCTCCTCCTGCAGCTGCTTGATCAGCTTGATCCGGTCGACGAACTCGGGCGGGTAGTAGGCCATGTTGCGGCTCGTCTTCACCGGCTCGGGCAGAAGCCCCTCGCGCAGGTAGTGCTTGATCGTCGGCACCGGAACCCCCGACGCCTCCGCCAGCTCCCCCACGCGCAGCAGCTCACCGTTGGCGCCGGCGCCACTCATGCGCGAAAGACGCCCGCAGAGTCGGCGCTGGGGCCGGCGGCGGCGCCCGACTCCAGCATCGCGCCGATCTCTTCGTCGGAGTAGCCGGCCTCGTGCAGAACCTCCTCGGTGTGCTCGCCGAAGGCGGGGGCTGGCCTGCTCGGGTCGGCCGGTGTGCGGCTCATCCTCACCGGGTGGCCGATCTGGCGCACCGTGCCCAGTCCCGGCTGCTCCATCTCGATCACCATCTCGCGGGCGCGGACCAGCTCCGAATCGAGTGCCTCGTCCATATCTAGCAGCGGCTCGATGCAGCAGTCGTGCTCGTCGTTGAACGCTTTCCATTCCGCGCGCGTGCGCGAGCGGAAGACCTCAGCGACCTGGTGCCAAGCGTCGGAGCCGGGCGGCTCGAACTGCGCCTCGATCAGGTCGGGACGCTCCACGCCGTTGCAGAAGGCGGCCCAGAACTTCGGCTCCAGCGCGCCGCAGGTGACCCAGCCGTCGCTCGCCTCGTAGGGCAGGTAGCAGAGCAGCCCGCCGGCCAGCTGCTGCTCGCCGCGGCGCGGCACCTCGCCGTCGCAGAAGTAACGGCCGGCGACCATCGCCAGCCAGGAGAGGGCGCCGTCGGCCATCGAGACGTCGACGAGCTGCCCCTCCCCCGAGCGGTTGCGCTCGTGCAGGGCGGCGAGCACGCCGAAGGCGGCCATCAGAGCGCCGCCGCCGAGGTCCGCGATCTGGCCGCCCGACTGCACCGGTGGCCCGTCCTTGGCGCCGGTCAGCCCGAGCAGCCCGACCAGGCCGAGGTAGTTCATGTCGTGACCGGCGCGCTGCGTGTAGGGACCGTCCTGGCCGTAGCCGGTGATCGCGCAGAAGACGATGCCGGGATTGGCCTCGCGCATGCGCTCGTAGCCAACGCCGAGTCGGTCGAGCACGCCAGGGCGGAAGCCGTCGAGGACGACGTCATGGCCTTCGACCAAGCGCAGCAGCGCCTCCCTCCCCTTCTCGCTCTTCAGATCGAGCCGCATGGAGCGCTTGCCGCGGTTGAGCGAGAGGTAGAGCGCCGAGCGGGTGCCCAGCTCCTGCTGCTCGTCCGTCCCGTAGTACGGCGGCGCCCAGCGGATGTAGTCGCCCATGCCGGTGTCCTCGACCTTGAGCACATCGGCGCCGAGATCGGCGAGCAGCAGCGAGCAGAAACCCCCCGGCAGCAACCGGGTCAGGTCGAGCACCCTGACGTCGCTAAGCGGCAGAGCGCTCACGTTTGGGCACTCCCAGCAGCTGGCGCGCCTCGGCGACGCTCGCCACCCTGCGGCCGACGTCTTCCGCCATTTGCCGTGCCTTGGCGATCAGGTCGCCATTGGAACGGCACATCTCGCCGTTCGGCAGGTAGAGGTTGTCCTCCACCCCGGCCCGCACGTTGCCGCCCAGGACCAGCGCCGCGCCGAGCAGTTTCCACTGGTCACGCGAGATGCCGATCACCTGCCACTGGTTCTCGCCCTCGGCCCCCCCGGGAATCTGCTCAGACATGAAGGCGACGTTGCGGGCGTTGGGCCGGATGCCGCCGTTGACGCCCATCACCAGCGAGATCTGCAGCGGCGGCTTGAGCAGCCCCATGTCGATCAGCGGGTCGAGATTGGCGACGTGACCGGCGTCGAAGCACTCGTGCTCGGGCTTGATGCCGAGGTCGCGCATCGCGGTGAGGAACTCGATGATCGTGTCGAAGCTGTTCTCGAAGACCGTCTTGAAGACGAAATCCTTGCGCCGGGAGCTGTACTTGGCGTAGTTCATCGAGCTCATGTTGAGCGCCGCGACGTCGGGCTTCAGCGAGCGCAGGTACTCGATCCGCGTCTCGTTCGGAATGCCGATCGCGCCGGTCGAGTAGTTGACGATCACGTCGCCGACCTCGGCGAGGATCGCCTCGGTGATCGCCTTGAAGTCCTCGATCTCGTACGACGGCGTGCCGTCGGGTCGCCGGGCGTGGATGTGGATCTGTGAGGCGCCCTCGTCGACCGCGCGCCGCGCCTCCGCCGCGTACTCCTCCGGCGTGTAGGGAATCGCCGGGCACTGGTCACGGTTGGCGATCACGCCGCTGATCGAGCAGCTGATCACCACCGGGTCGTCGAAGCTGCTCATCCCCCCTCCTTCCGGTGCGAGTTATGTACCTCACAGGTCCAAAAGTCGCACCGGAACCTCATACTGGCATCACCCCGTGGCGCTTGCGCGGCTTCTCGACGTGCTTGTCGCGGGCCATGCGCAGGGCGTTGGCGATGGTCGGGCGCGTCTCGCGCGGGTCGATGATGTCGTCGATCACCGCGTTGCCGGCGGCGATGTAGGGGTCGATCTGCTCGCGCACCGCGTTCAGCATCGCCTCGCGGGTCGCCTCCGGGTCATCGGCGGCCTCGATCATCGAGCGGCCGATGATGTTGACCGCGCCCTCGGCTCCCATCACCGAGATCTCCGCTCCCGGCCAGGCGACGATCAGGTCCGGCTCATACGCCTTGCCGCACATCACGTAGTAGCCGGCGCCGTAGGCCTTGCGCACGATCACGGTCACCTTCGGCACCGTGGCCCGGCTGACCGCGTAGAGCATCTTCGCCCCGTGGCGGATGATCCCGGCGTGCTCGACCTTCGAGCCGACCATGAAGCCGGGCACGTCCTGGAGGAAGACGAGCGGGATGTTGAAGGCGTCGCAGAGGTTGATGAAGCGCGCCGCCTTGTCGGCCGAGTCGTTGTCGAGGATCCCGGCCAGCTGCTTGGGCTGGTTGGCGACAATGCCGGCGGGCTGTCCGCCGAAGCGGGCGAAGCAGGTGATCAGCGTCTTGGCGAACTTCGGCTTGAGGTCGAAGTACTCGCCGTCGTCGACGATCTCGCGGATCACCTCGTACATGTCGTAGGGCTGGCGCGAGGAGTCGGGGACGATCTCCATCAGCTTCTCGGAGGCGCGCTCGATCGGGTCGGATATCTCGCGCAGCGGCGGCTTCTCTTCCCAGTTGGAGGGGAAGAAGGAGAGGTAGGTCTTGATCGCGGCGATGCACTCCTCGTCGTCGGACACCTCGAGGTCCCCCACTCCCGATTTGCGGCAGTGGACCTTGGCGCCGCCGAGCTCCTCCATCGAGATGTCCTCGCCGGTGACCGCCTTGGTCAGGTGCGGACCGGCGAGCGCCATCGCACCCTGGCCGGAGACCATCGGCACGAAGTCCGAGAGCGCCGGGATGTAGGCGGTGCCGGCGGCGCAGGGACCCATCATCGCCGCCACCATTGGGATCACGCCCGACATCTCGACCTCCTCCCGGAAGAGGTGGCCGGAGCCGGCGAAGAGCGAGCCTGCCGCCTCCTGGATGCGGGCGCCGGCCGAGTCGAGCAGCCAGATGAAGGGCATCCGCTTGGAGAGCGCCATCTCGCGCAGGCGGGTGACCTTGAGCTCACCGGTCATGCCCATCGAACCGGCCATCACGGTGAAGTCGTAGGCGGCGATGCAGCAGGGGCGTCCGTCGACGTCGCCCCAGCCGGTAATCACACCGTCGGCCGGAGCCTCCTTGCCGTCCATCGCCCGCTGGGCGAAGTGCGGGCGGCCGTGGATGCCCATCTCGACGAAGCTGCCCTCGTCGACGAGCAGGTCGATCCGCTCGCGAGCGGTGAGCTTGCCGCGCTCGTGCTGCTTGGCGATCTTCTCCTCCCCGCCGCCGAGCTTCGCCTTGGCCCGGCGCTCGTGCAGCTGCTCGGTCAACTCGCCGAGCGGCGCCGTGCCCGGAAGCTTGTGCGTGCTCTCTTGCTCGGCGCTGCCCATCAACGGCCTTTCCACTGCGGGTCGCGTTTCTCGAAGAATGCGCTGACGCCCTCGACGATGTCCTCGGTGCTGAAGGTGAGCGAGAGCTGCGCGCGCAGGTAGTCGAGCGCGTCGTCGAGCGCCATGTCCTGCTGGCGATACATCGCGTCGTGGCCGAGCCGCATCAACACCGGGCTCTTGGAGGCCAGCTTCGTCGCCCAGTCGGAGACGGTAGCGTCGAACTCGGCTGCCGGCACGACCTTGTTGGCGAGCCCGTACTCGACCGCCTGCTCGGCGCTCAGCCGCTCGCCCAGCAGCATCATCTCGTTGACCTTTTTGCGGGGGACGTTGCGGTAGATGATCGCCATGATCATGTAGGGAAAGGCGCCGACGTTGATCTCCGGCGTGCCGAAAGTGGCTCCCTCCCTGGCGATCAACAGGTCGCAGGAGAGCGCCAGGCCCATCCCCCCCGCCAGCACGTGCCCGTTGGCAGCGCAGAGGCTCGGCTTGCCGAGCCGCGGCATCAGCCGGAAGAACTCAAGGAAAAGATCGCTCGCAAAATGTTTGGCTACGAGCGGTAGATCAGCAGCGAAGCCGCCCAGATCGGCGCCCGCGCAAAAGACCTTGTCGCCGGCGCCGGTGAGCACGACCGCCCGCACCTCGTCGGAGTCCCGCGCCCTCTTCATCGCGTCGACCAGCTCGGCGAGCATCTGCCCGGAGAGCATGTTGCGCTTCTCGGGGTTGTTCAGCGTCACCGTGGCGACGCCCTCGGCTACTTCGTACTCGACGACCTCGTAGTCCATGTCCGCGCACGATATCTGACTCCGTCAAAAGTAGGAAGTGCTACTGTCCACCCGGACCTGACGTGTCTGAGGTTATGCCTCCATATGGAGGGCCAAGCTCAGACACCCCCTGTTGAGCAGACTGCGAACGAGGAGAGAGACCAGTGGAGAGCGCGACGACGACCAACGGCTCCAAAGTCATCAAGCCCGACTTCGAGTCGAGCCGCAAGCACTTCATCTTCAGCCAGGAGCACGAAGACCTGCGCGAGTCGATGCAGTCGTGGGTGAAAAACGAGCTCTGGCCGCACCGCAACGAGTGGGAGGACACCTACTGGGACTCGGCCGCGATGAAGCGCGCCGGCGAGCTCGGCTTCCTCGGCCTCTGCTTCCCCGAGGAGTACGGTGGGCAGGGCGGCGACTACTACTACTCGCTGGTCCGCGCCGAGTGCATGAGCTACTCGGGCTCGGGTGGCACCAACATGGGCTTCGCCGTGCAGAGCGACATGGTGCTGCCGCCGATCCACCTGCTCGGCAGCGAGGAGCAGAAGCGCAAGTACCTCGAACCGGGCCTGAAGGGGGAGAAGATCGGCAGCATCGGAATCACCGAGCCGGGCGCCGGCTCAGATGTCGCCGGTATCCGCACCACCGCGATCCGCGACGGCGACGAATTCGTCATCAACGGCTCGAAGACGTTCATCACCAACGGCCCGCGCGCTGACTTCATTGTCCTCGTCACCAAGACCGACCCGAGCGCCCGTCACGACGGGATCACGCTCTTCGTCGTCGACCTGCGCGACTCCGACGGCAACCATGTGCCCGGTTTCAGCGTCTCGGCCGAGCTGGAGAAGATGGGCATGCACGCCTCCGACACCGGCGAGCTGGCCTTTGAAGACGTGCGCGTGCCGGAGAGCGCGATCCTCGGCGAAGAAGGCAAGGGCTTCTACCACATCG
>CAZQET010000016.1:0-2006 GCA_964591825.1 uncultured Conexibacteraceae bacterium | reverse complement strand
AGCTTCTCGCGAGGGATGCGCTCCCCGTCGCACGCCTTGGGGCCGCGCTTCTGTCGGCCGGAGCAGGCGTAGTAGTGGTACTCGCCGCCGTTGCCTCTGGCGGACATGCCGACGTACGCGCGGCGGCAGCGACCGCACCTGAGCAGGCCGGAGAGGAGAAAGTCGCTGCGCTGGCCGACGCGCTGGGCGCAGTCCTCGCCGCGCTCCTTCAAGAGCGCCTGCGCGCGCTTGAACGTGGCCTCGTCCACGAGGCCGGCGTGGTTGCCGTCGAAGGTCTGGCCGCGCCAGTGGACGCGGCCGACGTATGCCTCGTTTCGCAGGATCAGCAGCACGACGGCGGGCTGCCAGCCCTGCCCGTTCCGGGCGGGTGCGTGCTCGTCGTCGAGGAGCCGGGCGATGGAGACGGCGCCGTGGCGGCCGGCGGTGTAGAGGTCGAAGATCCGCCGCACGATCGGCGCCTCCCGCTCATCGGCGACCAGCTCCTTGGCGTCGTTGCGAAGGTAGCCGTAGGGGACGCGACCGTTGGGCCAGTAGCCCTGCTTCGCGCGCCGCTCGATCCCGGCTGTGACGCGGTCCACGAACGTCGCGTGCTCGAACTCGGCGAAGACGCCAAGCATCTGGAGCATCATCCGGCCGGCAGCGGAGCCGGTGTCGAACGGCTCGGTCGCCGAGCGCAACACGACGTCCAAGCGGTCCAGCTCCTCGGCGAGCTGCGCGAGCTGACGCACCTTCCGGCTCAGCCGGTCGACGCGGTAGACGAGCAGCAAGTCCGCGCCGCCACGCCGCGCGAGGTCGAGCGCCGCTTGGAGGCCGGGCCGGTCGAGCTTCGTGCCGGTCGCGCGGTCCTCGTGATGGGCGACGACCCGCCAGTCGTCGTGGACCTTGCAGAACGATTCGAGGCGGTCCTTCTGGCTGTGCAGCGATGTCGGCTGGTTCTCCTCATCCGTGGAGATGCGGGTGTAGAGACAGACGCGGGTCATCGTCACTCCTCTTCGTCAGGTGCGGGTGCGGGCGCGCCCAGCGGCGAGAGCGCGTGCCAGAACCCGGGTCGGTCTTTGTGCCAGCGGCGGCCGAGCGCGTCCGCCGGGTTATCCGGTTTGAGCCCGGAGGCGGGCAGCGCCTCCAGCCGCAACGGCATGTGGTGCTCGCCGAGCGGTTGCCAGATCGGGCCGAGCGGCCCGAACTCGCGCAGCTCCGGCACGGTCGCGACGAACACCGGCCACTCCTCGCCGTACTGCGACGCACCAACGCGGGTCATCGCGTCCTCCAGGGTTCGTGCACGTCGCGTGCCCGGGACGACGAACAGGACGCAGGAGCGCCAGCTGCTGCGGCCGGAGGCCTTGCTGTACATGCGCAGCTTGTGCTCCAGCACCGACCCCGGCTCGGTGGCGCGATCCCACTCCAACAGGCAAACGAGCAGCCCGGCGGGCGTCGAAACGAGGATCCCGGCGTCGGGCACCAGCGCGACGCCATCCGGCATCTGCTCCTTCGCGCTGCCCGAGCCCCACCACTCGGCGACACCAAGCGCCGGGTGCGGGAGCGTCGCCGCGATCAGATCGGTGATGAACGTGTTGACCTCCAACTGGTGCGCGAGCTGCGGGTGCGTGCCCCAGTTCTCCCGTGCTCTCCACGCAAGCGCTCTGCGATCCACGCCCAGGCACGCGGCGGCGATGTGCGCGCCCGCCTCATCCAGCAGCCAATGCGCCTGCGGCTTCCCATGCGCGAACGGGCGCGGTGGATAGAAGCGATCCAGCACCCGGGAGCGGTAGAGGAACAGCAGCCGATCCATCGCCCGACGACGACCCGAGAAGAACAACAGCGTCAGCTGGCTCGACGTGAGGATCCGGTGCTCGTAGAGCGCCAGCGCGATCTCCCGATCCCGGTCGGTCAGATGGCTCGCCAGCACCGTCAACCGCTCGGCCGTCACGCGCCCCTGCCGCACAGAAGAAGTTGAAGAACTCATGCAGGACCACCTATGTCGGCCTTCGCCGACCGGCCGGATCTGC
>CAZQET010000015.1:0-1578 GCA_964591825.1 uncultured Conexibacteraceae bacterium | reverse complement strand
CAAGACCGTCGACCACCACGTTTCCGCCATCCTACGGAAGCTCAACGCACGAACGCGTGGCGAGGCAAGCGCTGAGGTGATCCGACTCGGACTGACCGCTTCGCGAACGGACGAGGGCGACCACGGGACTCACCTGGCGGTCCGCAATCGCCCAATCGGTGAGTAGGCACGAGCGCCCGGATATCGACGCGCACCTGCCTCGCTGTAGAGCGGCCGGTCCCGCGTAACCGGAGGGTCGAGTCGTGGGCGACAGCGTCGCGGCTGGGGACGACCAGTCACACCCGATGTGACTACCTGTGGGTGCGGGCAGCCACAGGTAGCCCGCGATCGACAGGGGCGTTCGGATTGCTTGGCTTGAGTCCCCTGCGACGAGCTCGAAGCCTCCATCGGCCTCGAAAGCAGGCCGCGGCGAACCACGGCGTGATCGCGAAGCGGATGGCAGGCGGCGACTCAGCGCCTTGCCTGCTGGCTCCGGTTGCCGGCTTCGGCATCGCGCACGCTCATCGTCACGCCGCGGTCAGACCTCCGTGAACACCGCCTCGTGATGGGTCGGCGGCGCCGCCTTGCCGGGCGCCAGCAGCGTCCTCGACGGCTCGGCCAACTGACGCGAGGCGACCGTCCTGATCATCCCATCGCCTGTCAGCTCTATGTTGATCCAGCCGGGCGCCACAAAATCGTGCTTCTGCGGTTGCCCGTCATGGTCTGGGAGGTTGCGGTTCTCGTCGTACTGGCTCGGTCGCGGTCCCGCACTGGGCGTGTTGACGTAGAGCGGCGACGGGAACGCCTTCACCGATTCGACCTCATGGCCCGCTTGCGTCACCTTCGCGTGCCTGATCGCCGCGATGCCATGTCCGACGCCGCGGCCTTGGTCGCTCGCTTCGGCATAGGTGACGGACTTCAGGAGCCGCGCCTCCTTGTCGTTCGTCGGGGGGTAGGCGACCAGCAGGCCCTCGCGATGGATGTGCCCGCCGAGCACCAGGCGTATCCCCGACGTCGACTCCGCCACCTTGCGCACGAACCACTCCCGGCGCGGGACGAACGTGCCGAACACGGCGGCCACGCCCAGCGGTGCGTCCTTGGGGGCAACCGCGCACAGTGTGTGCTGGGTGACCTGGATCGTCTTGTCGTCGGTCGGTCTGCGCATGCGCGAGTCCTCCCCGAAGTTGAAGGTCCTCTCCCCCTTCGCCAGGTCCTCCTCTGACCAGTTGTCGTCCGGGCCCAACGGTGGCGCATGGGTGCCGATCACCTTGGCTGCGCCCGACGACTGGGTGAATTCGGTTACGTGCCATTCCTGCAACGGGCTCAACACGTTGGCGGCGCGCTGGGAGTACTCCGTCCAGGATTTGGCCGAGGCGAAGTTGTAGATCTCCTCGCGTTCCCCCCAGTCGAGCATCAGCACCTGCTGGCCGCCGGGCAGGGGCGCGGCGTAATCCAGGAAGGGGTTGATCAGGAGCAGATACCAGAGCACCGAGTCCACGGTGGTCTGGAGCGGCGATCCGGCGAACGCGAGGTTGCCGGTCAAGGCGCCGAGCAGCCCTTGCAAGATGTGCGAAGCGTCGTCCTGGTACGCCTGTCTCG
>CAZQET010000014.1:0-5523 GCA_964591825.1 uncultured Conexibacteraceae bacterium | reverse complement strand
GATGCCGATCTCTCCGCTGGGGTCCAACGCGACCAGGTCCCCGGTCAGCGTGTCGCGTATCCGCACCTCTCGCATGAGCGCGGATGCTAGAGGGGTCTAGAACGTCCGGTAGCCGGAGCCCGCAGACGCGGCCTCTTGCTGGGACCAGCTTGGAGCGGTGTCCTCGGCCGCCGCGAGGACCTCGCGACGGGCGCGCTTCGCGGTCGCCTCGATCTCGTCCTCGGCGGCCTGCCGAATCCGCTCCTCGCGCTGCTCGGCCTGCAGGCGAATCCGCTCCGACTCGGCCCTGAGCGCCTCCTCAGCGCGCGCCCGGGCCCGCTCGGTGGCCTCGCCTTCGACCTTCTCGACCAGCTTGCGCACCCTCTCCTCAGCCTCATGGCGGACGTCCTCGGTGCCCTGCATGACGCGCTCCTCGATCTCCGCCTCGAGCCGCACGGCCATCTCGTGCGCCTCGGCGGCCTTCGCCTCGGCTTCGGCGGCCCGCTGCTCGGCGGCGGCGACGCGCTGGTCGGCTTCGAGCTGGATCCGTTTGAGGGCCTCGCCATGGCGCTCCTCGGCCTCGCGTTCGACGCGCTCGGCGGCCTCGGCCTGAGCACGCTCGGCCTCGGCCCGCACCGAGCCGAGCTCGGCGCTGAGGGTCTCGCGGTCGCCGACGGCACGCTGCTGCGCCTGCTCGAAGCCCCGCTCGGCCCGGTCGCGAGCATCCTCAGCGCTCTTGGCGCGCGCCTCGGCCCGCCTGCGCTGCTCGCGCTCGGCCGCGACTCGCTCACGGCCTTCGTCGCCGATCTTGCGCAGCGCAGCGAGCGCCCGCTCTTTGACCTGGGCGTGAACGCGCTCGGCGCGCGCCTCGGCGGCGACGACCCGCTCCTCGCTGACCCGCACCCACTCAAGCGCCTGCTTCGCGGTCTCGTGCAGCTCTTCATTGGCCGCACCAATCGCCCTCAGCTGCGTCGCAGGCTCGCCCATCGCCGCAACCTACTACCCAGGTCGGCGGAGTCGCCATGGGAGAAAAGCTCGAAACCCCGCAATTACCGGCGATTGCACCAGGTGGTCGACTCCAAATTCACGTGGCCCCGGGGGCGCGGCTGGCCCAGCTGGGCGGTGCCCGGGGCCGCAGCGCTACGCGCAAGGCCGCGGGTGCCGATCCAGCGCAGCGCCAGGCGCGTCAGCCGGGGGTGCGGGAATTTGAGTCGCCCACCTGGTGCAATCTATGCAGCTCGCGCTTCAGCACCTTGCCGGTCGCGTTGCGCGGCAGCTCGTCGAGGAACTCGATCTCGCGCGGGGCCTTGTAGGCGGCCAGATTGGCCTTGACGTGCGCCTTCAGCTCCTCCTCGGAGACCTCAGCTTCCGCCGCGACGACGACGAAGGCCTTGAGGCGCTGACCGAACTCCTCGTCCTCGACGCCGATCACTGCCACCTCGACGACGCCCCCATGGTCGGCGAGCAGGTCCTCGACCTCGCGCGGGAAGACGTTCTCGCCGCCGGAGACGATCATCTCGTCGTCGCGGCCGTCGATGAACAGGCGACCGTCTACGTCGAAGTGACCGACGTCGCCGCTGCTCAGGAGGCCGTCGAGCGCCTCCTTGCCGCCCCCACCCGTGTAGCCCTCGAACGACATCTCGTTGCCGACGAAGATCCGGCCCACCTCGCCCTGGGGCACCGCACGGCCGTCCTCGTCGTAGAGGCGCACCATCGTGCCGCGCGGCGGCCTGCCAGCCGTCCCC
The DNA here is from genome assembly GCA_964591825.1 of uncultured Conexibacteraceae bacterium. Classification (GTDB taxonomy): domain Bacteria; phylum Actinomycetota; class Thermoleophilia; order Solirubrobacterales; family 70-9; genus VRUE01. The sequence continues at coordinate 3,799 of CAZQET010000014.1, read as the reverse complement.
GGCGCCGCACGCAGGTCCTCCGGGGTCGCGACCGTGGCGTAGGCAACCTCGGTCGAGCCGTAGAGGTTGTAGACGTTGTCGCCGAAGCGATCCATCCACTCGGTCGCCAGCTCGCCCGGCAGGGTCGAGCCGGAGGCCGAGGTGATGCGCAGCGAGTCGAGGTCGAAGGCCGCCAGCTTCTCCGGTGGAAGGCGCAGGATGCGCTGCAGCATCACCGGCACGACCGCGAGGACCTGGGCGCAGTGGTCCTGCACCGCCCGCAGGGTCTCCTCCTCGTCGAAGCGGCGGCGCAGCACCATCGTCGAGGCGGTCGGCAGGCTGATGACGAAGTGGAAGAACCCCCAGGAGTGAAACAGCGGGGCGGCGATCATCATCGTCTCGCGGGAGCGATAGGGAATCTTGTCGATCAGCGCGGCCATCGCCATCAGGCCGTCGGGACTAGAGCGCTGGGCCCCCTTGGGCGTTCCCGTCGTTCCCGAGGTGAGGATCACGAAGCGCGGCTTGTCCGGCGGCGGCTTCAGGTCCGAGTCGTCGTTGGCGGCGATCAGGGCGTCGACGGTGGGCTCCGCCGGCGTCCCGTCGCACCAGGCGACGATGCGCTGGATGCCGTCATCTACGTCCTCGAGCAGGCCGGCGAACTCCTCGTCGTAGACCAACGCCTTCGGCGACTCGCGCCGCGTCACCTCGACCAGCTGCGGCCCGGCGAACATCGTGTTGAGGTAGAGCGCGCTGGCGCCGAGCTTGGCGGCGGCGAGCGTCGCCTCGACGAAGCCGCGGTGGTTGCGGCACATGATCCCCACCCCGTCGCCCGGTCCGATGCCCATCCCGGCGAAGGCGTGGGCGAGAGCATTGGAGCGCCGGTGCACCCGCTCGAAGCTGAGCGAGCCGCGTTCGTCGATCAGCATCGGCTCGTGCGGGTGCTCGATCGCCGCCACCGCGACGCCGGTCGCCGGCGAGGCGCCCCAGCGCAGGAAGGTGATGCCGGACCTTGCGGCGATGTCCGGCCGCATCAGGCCAACCACCCCGGCCTCGCGCAGCACCTTGGTCTCAAAGGCCAGATCGGCGACCGACTGGCGGGCACTCGAAGCTATGGATCTAAGCGTTCCCATGCGAGCCCGGGAAGCCTAGTCGCTATCGACCGAAGCCACGGCTATGCAGGCGATTCCCTCGCCCCGGCCGATCCAGCCCATGCCCTCGTTGCTGGTCGCCTTGACGCTGACCCGTGCCGAGGTCACCTCGGCCAGCAACCGCTCCATCTCGGCGCGGTAGGGGCCGATACGTGGTTCCTCGCAGATCAGGGTCGCGTCGACGTTGACGATGCGGCCGGCGATCGTGCCGACCGCGGTGCGCAGCAGGTCGATCGAGTCGGCGTCGCGCCAGCGCTCCTCGTCGTCGGGGAAGAGCGTCCCGATGTCGCCCCCGCCGGCGGCGCCGAGCAGAGCGTCGACCACGGCGTGGGTGAGGACATCGGCGTCCGAATGGCCCGCGAGGCCGCGCGGGTGGTCGATCTCGACCCCGCCCAGAACCAGGCGGCGACCGGCGGCAAAGCGATGGCTGTCGTAGCCGATGCCGACGCTCATCGGCTAATCCTCCCGCGAGGCGACGGGAAGCGGCTCGAGCCTGCGCTGGCGGCCCTCGAATACACAGATCTCGGTTACCCCGAGCCGCTCGAGAAATTCAAGCGCGCGATCGTAGCCGTAGCCCACCTGCTCGGGCAGGTGGGCGTCGGAGGAGAGGGCGAAGAAGGCGCCCGCCTCGACGCAGAGCTCGGCAAAGGCAACCGCCGGGTAGAGCTCGTCAGCCGGCTTGCGCAGCCCGGCGGTGGAGACCTCGACCGCGATGCCGCTCTCGGCAATCGCCTCGATCGCCGGCTCGTAGTAGAAGCGCGGGTCGCGCTCGGGCAGGGGCCTGGACGAACCCCAGACCTTGACCAGGTCGGGATGGGCGAGGATGTCGAAGAGCCCCGAGCGCGTGCACTCGGCCAGGGCCGCGAAGTAGCGCCGCCAGACCTCGTCCGGGTCGCCGCGCGACTCCCAGACGTCCCAGCCCGGGTGATCGACGGCGTGCTCGCCGACGAAATGGACCGAGCCGACCACGTAGTCGAAGCCACGCGCCTCGAGCAGGTTGGCCGTGCGATCCTCGGCCCCGGGCAGGTAGTCGCACTCGATCCCGAGCCGCAGCGGCGTCGTGCGCACGAAGGCGCAGTAGGCGTCGAGATCGTCGCGGGCCTGTTCCTGCCAGAAGGGATGGCGCCAGACGTCGAGAGCCTGGGTGAAGCGGTAAACGTGCTCGGATACGCCGAGCTCCTCGATGCCGGCCTCCCGCGCAGCGCCCAGATAGCGCTCGACGTTCTCGGCGGTGAAGTAGCGCTCGGCCGCGGTGTCAGGCTCGTCGGGGCGCAGGTGGAGGTGGTAGTCCGTGAGCATCGAGACGCGAGACTAGGCGACCCGGAGCGCGGATACGCTGCTCGTCATGGTCCACCCACGGATCGCCTGCCCAGCCGACCGGCCGGAGCGATGACGCGACAGCTGGCGATCCTGCTCGGCGCCTTCGCCGCGGGGGCGCTCGTGGCAGGGGCGCTCGGCGCCGTCAGCCTCGGCGTCGCCCTAGGCGTCGGCCAGGTCTGCTTCGCCGGCGCCCTCGTCTGGGTGCTGTTGAGCTGAGCGTTCGCCCAGCAGCAGCTCGGCGACCCGCAGGTCGAGCCGCGTCGTCACCTTGAGGTTCTCGGCGGGCGAAGCGTGGATCAGCACCCGGCCGCCGGCTGCCTCGACCAGCATCGCCTCGTCGGTCGCCGCCGCAACCGCCCCGGGATCGGCGGCGAGCGCCCCGCGCAAGGCCGCGACGCGAAAGACCTGAGGCGTCTGTGCCGCCCACAGCCCGCTCCGATCCAAGGTCCTCTCAATCGGGTGCAACGTTTTCTCCCCCTGATACGTGGAGAACGCGTTACGCCCGGCGTCGGCAAGGTCCGCCCTGGGGGGGTGCAACGTCTTTTCCCCCTGATCGGGGGACAAAGCGTTGCACCCGGGGGGGGTCTGCTTGATCGTGTTCGTGACCGGGGTGGCGGCGATGGCACCGGCGGCGCCGGGATCGACGAGGAGGGTTGCGATCGTGTCCTCGATCAGCCCTGGCGTGACGAGGGGTCTAGCAGCGTCGTGGATCGCGACCAGCTCGGTCCCGACCGCGGCCAGGGCATTGGAGACGGATTGAGCGCGGGTCGTCCCGCCGTCGACCACGGCGAGGTCTCCCCCCGCCAGGTCGTGCACGTGACCGGGGGGGCAGGCGACGACGATCGAGCGCACCGAGGGCGCGGCGCGGAAGGCGGCGATCGACCACTCGACCAGCGGCCGACCAGCCAGCCGCACGAAGGCCTTCGGGCCGCCGACTCCGAGCCTCTGCCCGGAGCCGGCGGCCGCGATTACGGCCGTGACGGAAGCTGCGGAGCTACGCCGTGGCGGCGAAGCGCCCCTCCAGCAGCCCGTCGAGGTACTCCTCCGCGCCCTCCTCGTCCTTGTCGAGCGCGTACATGAACTCCGAGGCGAGGATCTTCTTCGCCCGCGTGTACATCTGCTTCTCACCGGTGGAGAGGCCCTTTTCCATCTCGCGGATGGCAAGGTTGCGAACGACCTCGGCCAGCTCGAAAACGTCCCCGGTCTTGATCTTCTCGCGGTTGTACTTGAAGCGCCGGTTCCAGTTCTTCGGCATCGAGCTGACGTCATCCGTCAGCACCGCCATGACCTTCTTGACCGCACTCTCGCCGATGATGTTGCGCAGACCGACCTGTCCCGCCTTCTCACACGGG
>CAZQET010000013.1:0-3729 GCA_964591825.1 uncultured Conexibacteraceae bacterium | reverse complement strand
GCTCGAGTCGCTCGCCTACGAGTAGGCGGAGGCCGCCGCCTCGAGGCCCATGCGCAGGGCGCCGGCCGCCTCGAGCATCGCCGCCCGCGCCGAGCGCGAGACCGGGGTGATGTTGGCGAACAGGTGCGTCAGGCGGGGATGGCGGCGCAGCGCGACCCGGACGCCCTCGGCGCGCATCCGCAGCGCGTACTCCTCGCCCTCGTCGCGCAGCGGGTCGAAGCCGGCGGTGGCGACGTAGGCGGGGGGCAGATTGGAGACGTCGGGCGCGCGCATGATCGAGACACGGGGGTCGTCGTGGTCGCAGCCGTCCGGCAGGTAGTGGCCTTCGAACCACTCCATGTCGTTGCGGGTCAGCAGGAAGCCTTTGGCGAAGGTGTCGCGCGAGGCCTGGCCGCCAACGGAGTCCGCGGGCGGATAGAGCAGGACCTGCATCGCCGGCTGCGGCCCGCCGGCGTCTCGCACCTGGAGGCAGACCACCGCGGCGAGGTTGCCGCCGGCGCTGTCGCCGCCGACGGCGATCCGCGCCGGATCGGTGCCGAGCGTGGCGGCGTTCTCGCGCGCCCAGGCGAAGGCGGCGACCGCGTCTTCGACCGGCTGCGGGAAGGGGTGCTCGGGCGCCAGCCGGTAATCGACGGAGAGCACCCGGCAGCCGCCGTGCTCGGCAAGGAAGCGGCAGAGCCCGTCGTGCGTGTCGAGGTCGCCGATCACCCAGCCTCCGCCGTGGTAGTAGACGAGCAGGGGCTGAGGCGGGGGCGGCGAGTCGAGGGCGACGTAGAGGCGCGCCCCCAGCTCCCCCGCGGCGCCGGCGACGCTCAGCTCTTCGACCCGCGCCATCGGACGCGACGGCCCGCTGACGATCTTCGCCCCCAGCTTGTTTTCAGCGCGGGCCTGCTCGACCGTGCGGCCCTCGACCAGCGAGGTCGTACCAGCGCGCCGGTCGAGCTCGAGCAGCATCTGGATGTCGGGTGCCAGCTCCTGACCGTCGAGGCGCGGCGCTGGGCCGATCAGGCGGCGGATCGCCCACGGCGGCAGGCCGCACACTCGGCGGACGATGCGGTGCTCGGTGCGGGGAGAGAGGCGAGGAGGCGCCACGACGGAGGGGAGGGTACGGGATCGGCATGGCATTGCGCTCGTCGTTCTCCCCGCGTGGGGGTGACTGCTGCGTGAGACGCATCTCACACGGCGGTCACGGTCCGGTACTAGCCTCCATCGAAGAGCGCGATGGAGGCCGCGACCACAACCGCTCCAAGGCCGGTGACGAAGGCGCCGGAGCGAGTGCTGCCACCGACGCCGCCGCTGCCCAGGGCGATCCAGACGGCGATCTGGTCCCGCCAGGCCCGGCGCATGCTCTATGCCTGCCAGGACCGTTATGGCGACGTCTTCCGGATTCGCATCGCCTACGAGGGCGACTGGGTCCTGCTTGCCGACCCGGAGGCGATCAAGCAGGTCTTCACCGGCGACCCCGGGGTCTTCCACGCCGGCGAGGGCAACGAAATCCTCGCCCCGCTGCTCGGCCGCAACTCGCTCCTCGTCCTCGACGAGAAGCGCCACATGAGCCAGCGCCGCCTGCTGTTGCCGCCCTTCCACGGCGAGCGGATGCAGGCCTACGGGCAGACGATGGCGGAGATCGCCGAGCGCGAGATCGCCAGCTGGCCGACCGGCACGCCCTACGAGCTGCGGCCGCGGATGCAGGCGATGACCCTCGACATCATCCTGCGCACGGTCTTCGGCGTCGGCGAGCGAGAGGCGGTGAAGCTGGCCGACCTGCGCGAGGCGCTGCGCGACTTCCTCGATATGACCACGAACCCGCGCTTCCTGCTGCCCCTGCTGATGGTCGGGCCAAGCCGCCTGCGGCGTATCCCCGCCTTCCGGCGGCGGATCGACCGGGTCGACGCGCTGACCTACCGCGAGATTCGCGAGCGGCGCTCCGCCGAGGACGTGGCCGAGCGCGACGACGTGCTCTCGATGATGATCGGCGCCACGCACGAGGACGGCAGCCCGATGCGCGACGAGGAGATGCGCGACGAGCTGCTCACCCTGCTCGTCGCCGGCCACGAGACGACCGCCACCTCACTTGCCTGGGCGGTCGAGCGTCTTTCCCGCCATCCCGACAAGCTCGAGCGCCTGAGAGCGGAGGCGCTGGACGGCGGTGAGGAGTACCTGACCGCGACGATCCAGGAGACGCTGCGCCTGCGACCGGTGATCTCGATCGTCCTGCGCAAGCTCACCGAGCCCGTCGAGATCGGCGGCTACGAGCTGCCCGCCGGCGTCTCGGTCGCCCCCTGCGTCTACCTCGCCCACCGCAACCCCGAGGTCTATCCCGAGCCGCAGGCCTTCCGCCCCGAGCGCTTCCTCGAGAGCCCGCCCGGCACCTACACCTGGATCCCCTTCGGCGGCGGCGTCCGCCGCTGTCTCGGCGCCTCCTTCGCCCAGTTCGAGATGGCCGTCGTCCTCAGGGAGCTGGTCAAGCGCTGGCAGATTCGTCCTGCCGACCCCAGTCCCGAACGCGTCTTCCGCCGCGCCATCACCGAGACCCCGCGCCACAACGCGCGGGTCGTGCTCAGCTGAGCGTCCTGGCTCGCCTCACCCGCGCGGCGCCCTTTTCATGACATTCGGACCGGCCTTCGGACGTCTCGATTTCGCCGTGCTTCCAGAAGACGTAGAACGTCCAGACGCAGTCGTCGTTCTGATGGTAGAAGCGCACCGCGACCCCGCATTCGACCTTGGACGGCGCGATCCGCGCGCAGCTTTCGAGATGGAGGACGTAGCAGGGCGGCGGAGTGTCGAGCTCTTCGCAGAGGTGGGCCGCGGTTTCCTTGGCGCGCCGTCCCGCCTCGAGCAGGCCGAGCCGGTGTGGATGGTGCCTGCCCCCTCCGACTGCCGCTGCGTCGGAGGCCGGGAGGACGATGACCGCCAGCGCGATCAGCAAACCTAGGAGCCCGACCCTGCGCAGCGCACCGTGATGGAGCATCGAGGACGCCAAGCTGTGGGAGCTGCTCAGCCGCAGCCGGTGTTGTTGCCGCAGGACGAGCAGGTGTAGCAACTGCCCGTGCGCTGCATCATGCCGCCGCACTGCTCGCAGGCGGGGCCGAGATCGAGCCCCGACAACTTGGCCGGGCGCACCGGGGGGGTTTCGGTGAAGGCCGACGAGGCGGGGACGGCCTGGCCGCCACCCGTCTTCGCCGCCGCGCCACCGCCGTTCCCGTGCCCGTTGCCGCCGTTGGCCGGACCGGCGGTGCCGCCGCTGGTGTCGACGCCGAGGCCCAGCTGCGCCGTCTCGGCGTCGCGCTTGGCGCGGACCTCGTCGGTGAGGATGCCGAGGTCCTCCAGCGTTTCGGTGTCGTCGATGAAGCGGCTCGCCAGCCAGCGCATGATGTAGTCGGGCATCGACTTGGCGAAGGGAATCTCCGGGTTGCCGGTGATGCCCTCGGGCTCGAAGCGCATGTAGCTGAACTTGCGCACGAAGACCTCAAGCGGCACGCCGTACTGGAGGCCGATCGAGATCGCCGTCGCGAAGGCGTTGAGCAGCCCTCGCATCGTCGACCCCTCCTTGCCGATGTCGGTGAGGAAGATCTCGCCGACCGTGCCGTCCTCGTACTTGCCGGCGGTGATGTAGCCCTCGTGGCCTGCGATCGAGAACTTGTGGGTGATCGATTCGCGCTCGCGCGGCATCCGCTTGCGCTCCGGCGGCTTCGCCGCGACCGGCTCCTCGACCTTCGCCTCCTTCTC
>CAZQET010000012.1:0-2308 GCA_964591825.1 uncultured Conexibacteraceae bacterium | reverse complement strand
CGCCGAGCGGCTTCAAGCTGGAGACGGCGCCCGAGGCGCGCGTTCCGATCGTGCTCGCGGCGCTGCGCGGCAAGATGCTCGAGCTGGCGGTCGAGCGCGGCGACGGCGCCTTCACCAACTTCCTGCCGCTCGGCGGGCTGCCGAAGGTCGTCGCCCAGCTGGACGGCGCCCCGGACGGCTTCGAGCTCCTCTGCCGCTTCTTCTGCATCCCGGGGGAGCGCGAGCAGGTCGAGCCGCTCGCCCGCTTCATGTTCTCCTCCTACATCACGGTCCCGGTCTACGCCGCCTTCTACCGCTGGCTCGGCTACGGCGACGAGATCGACCCGATGATCGCGGCCTGGGAGTCCGGCGACCGCCAGGCCGCCGCGGGGGCCGCCCCATGGGAGCTGATCGAGGAGATGTTCATCTTCGGCTCTCCCGAGGAGATGAAAGAGCGCATCGCCGCCTTCGTCGAGGGAGGGATCACCCTCCCGATCCTCACGCCGATCACGACACCGGACGGGATGGGGGAGCTGATTTCCGCTCTGGCGCCGGGCTAGCCTGACGCGGTGCTCTACTTCAGCCACCCGGCCTGTCTCGAACACGATCCCGGGGCACTGATTCCCGGTCACCCCGAGCGGCCCGATCGGCTGCGGACGATCGCGCGGGCGCTGGACGAGGTCGATTGGCTCGGCTGGGAGCGACGCGAGGCGCCGGCGGTCGGGGAGGACGCGCTGGAGCTGATCCACAGCGCCGCCCACGCGGCCCTCATCCGCGAACTCTGCCTCAGCGGAGGCGGGCCGATCGACGCCGACACCTGCGCCGGCGAAGCGTCCTACGAGGCGGCTTTGCGCGCGGCCGGCGGCGCCTGCGCGATGACCCGCGCCCTGATGGCCGGGGAGGCGGAGGCCGGCTTCTGCGCCGTCAGGCCTCCGGGCCACCACGCCGAGCCCGACCGCGCGATGGGCTTCTGCCTCTTCAACAACATCGCGATCGCCGCCGAGCTGGCGATTCGGGAACTCGGCGCCGAGCGGGTCTTCATCCTCGACTGGGACGTTCACCACGGCAACGGCACCGCGGAGGCGTTCCGGCGCCGCCCCGATGTCCTCTACGCCAGCATCCACCAGGGCGGGATCTTCCCCGGCACCGGGCCCGCCTCGGACAGGGGGTCCGGCGCGGGCGAGGGATTCACGATCAACCTCCCGCTGCCGGCCGGCTCGGGGGAGGAGCTCTGGCTCTCGCTGCTGGAGGAGGCCGTGCTCCCCGTCGCGGCGCGCTTCAAGCCGGATCTGGTCCTGATCTCGGCCGGCTTCGACGCCCATCGCGAGGACCCCCTCGCCGACTGCCTGTTGGAGTCGGAGTCATACGGGCGGATGGCCCGACGGGTCTGCGAAATGGCGACTGAGGCGGGCGCTCCGGTCGGGGCGGTGCTGGAGGGCGGCTACGACCTCGACGCGCTGGCGACCGCGGTGCTCGCGACCATGGCCACCCTAGATGGTTGATTCCACGACCACGCACGCCTGGATGACGCGCCTGGCGCACTGCGCATCTCTGCGTCCTCGGGCTTGCCTTTGCCCACCGGCAAAGGCTGCGCCCTGCGTCCTTGATCTGCTTGGCCAGGCGCGTCCCCAGTCACACCTCGCCATGGAATCAACCATCTAGTCGTCGTACTGGAAGCGACCGGGACTGGTCAGCCAGCGGATCCCGTCGCAGAGTGCCTCGGGCGACGTCTCGAGGGCGCCGGCGAGCTTGACGATCGTGCCAAGGCGCGGCTCGCGGCCGCCTCGCTCCAGCAGCGAGATCTCGGTGCGGTGCAGCTCGCAGAGGAAGCCGAGCTCCTCCTGGGAGACGCCGCGCGCCTTGCGCGCCTTGCGGAGGTTGACGGCAAAGCGCTGGCGCGGTTCCACGCCGGTGATCTTCTGCGCGCGAAGACAGAAGCTCTACAGACAAAAGATTTCATCTGCTCTATATTTCCCGCCTGCTCAACCAGCCTCCGACTACTCGATGACTCCCAGGCCAGACCAGCTGCTCATGGCGCTCAACCACCCGGTGAGGCGGCGCATCCTCCGGGCCTTCGCCGGCAGGGAGACGGCCAGCCCGGTCGAGCTGGCCAATCGCCTTGACATACCGCTGACCACGGTCAGCTACCACGTCAGGATCCTCGCGGATCAGCGCGCCCTGAAGCTGGTCCGCACGAAGCCGGCCCGAGGCGCGGTCGAGCACTTCTACAGCTCGATGGTCGAGGCCGATTGGGCCCTGGTCGCGCTGCAGGTGTCCAGGGGCGCCGACGGCGGCTAGGCACGCGTCGCGCGCCAGACCCGGCTAGGCA
>CAZQET010000011.1:0-3137 GCA_964591825.1 uncultured Conexibacteraceae bacterium | reverse complement strand
TGCTCCTCACCAAGGGGTTGATCGCGCCACTCGGCCAGCTGCCGGCCGAGTACGTCGGCGAGCGCGTGCGCGCGCGGGCGCTCGCCTGCCTGGGCGGGCCCGCCCACGCCCGCGAGGCGGTCTCGGGCTCGGCGGCGCTCGTGCTCGGCTCGGCCGACCCGGACCTGCGCGAGCAGCTGGGCCTCGTCTTCGACCGGGCCGGCCTCGTCTGTGAGCGCTCCCGCGACGTGACCGGGGTCGAGATGGCCGGCGCCGCCAAGAACGCCGCCGCGCTGGCCGCCGCCGCGGCTGAGCCGCAGGGACACAACGCCGCCGGCATCGCCGCTGCGCAGGTCTGGCGCGAGTGCATCGACCACGCGCTCGGCCAGGGCGCCGATCTCGCCACCTTCTCCGGCCTCGCCGGGGTCGGCGACCTGACCGCGACCGTGATGGCGCCGGGTGGGCGCAACCGCCGCGCCGGCGAGCTGCTCGGAAAGGGCGTTTCGGCGACCGAGATCCCGGGCCAGATCGGCCAGGCGTCGGAGGGCCTCGATGCGGTGCCGCTGCTCGCCGCCGCGGCAACGGCGGCCGGCGAGCGGGCGGAGGCGCTATCCGGCCTCGCGGCGCTGATCCGCGGTGAGATCGACGCTGAGGCTTGGGTCGCCGGCCTGCGCCGCGTCGAGCGCGACCGGGAGGCAGCTTGAGCGCAATAGGCTTCGAACGTGCCCGAGAAGGAGAACGTCGAGCCGGCGAGCCTGGACCCAGCGGCCAAGGCGGAGCTCGACCGGGCCTTCGAGGACCTCTACCGGGCGCACCTGCGCGACGTCTACTCCTACGCCTACTACCGGGTCGGCAATCCGCACGACGCCGAGGACCTCACCGAGCAGGCCTTCCTGCAGGCCTACCGGCACTTCGACCGGGCGCGGCGCGAGTCCGATGGGCGGCCGCTGCGGCCGTGGCTGATCCGCATCGCCCACAACCTCGCCTCGAACTACTACCGCGACCGCTCGCGCAGGCCGCAGACCTCGCTGGAGACGGCGGACCCGATCGCCGCCCGCCACGGGACCGAGGCGATCGCCGAGGGCCGCGAGGAGCTGCGGCAGGTGATGGAGCATCTCGACCGGCTCCCCGACGATCGCCGCGACGCCCTGATCATGCGCTTCGCGCTCGGCATGGACAACCGCGAGATCGCCCGCGCGCTGGGACGCAGCGACGGCGCCACCAAGGTGCTGATCCACCGCGAGATCAAGCAGCTGCAGGAGGAGATCGGTCGCGATGAGTGAAACCGGCCTGACCGGCAGTTGGGACGTCGAGCACCTGCTCTCCGACGCGCTGCGGCCGATTGAGCCGCCCGAGCGCCTCTCCGGCCGGGTCGAGGACACGCTCGCGGCAGTCACGCAGGCCGCGGCCGAGGAGCTCTCCCAGTGGGCGGAAGAGCTCTCCGAGAGCGAGCTCCGCGCCCTGCGCGACCCGCGCAACTGGGTGCGCCCGGTGGTTGCGGTCGGTGCCGGCGGGGCGGCTGCGGGGGCACTCGTCGTCCTCGAGCTCCGCCGCCGCGGCCGTCAGCAGGCCAAGGGCGGCCTACGCTCCATCGCGGGCCGCATCAAGCCGTAGCGGCAGCCGTCTGCCGATCGACCGCCGTGGCCCGCCACGCCAGCAGGCCGAGGACGCCGATCGCGAGGTGGAGCAGGTTGTCGCCGGTGCTCACCGGCAGGAAGCCGAGCACGGCGTCGCCGCTGCCGACGACGAAGCCCCAGAAGCCGAGCAGCAGATAAAGGGCGCCGTTCAAGAGTGAGTAGCGGCGGGACGCGTAGTCGGCGGCGATCAGGCCGGCTGCTCCGGTGAGGACGTGGAGCGCGTTCTCCCAGCCATTGACGGCGAGGGCCCCGAACACCTCGCCAACGTCGCCCGGCGAGCCGAAGGAGGCGCTGTAGAAGAAGCCGACGATGCCGAGCGCGACCAGGACGGCGCCGCCCAGGGTGGCGTAGAGGCGGGCGGGGCTGGCTGCGTCCATCGAGCGCGATTGTAGGCTCCCCATCCCCGTGACCCCGACCTGTTACCGACATCCCAACCGAGAGACCGGCGTCTCCTGCTCGAGCTGCGGAAGGCCGATCTGCCCCGATTGCATGACGCCGACTCCAGTCGGCATGCGCTGCCCGGAGTGCGCGCGCCAGCGCACGCGGGTCACGCGCGGGATGGGTGCCCAGTCGGCGCTGCTCTCGGCCGCTCCGGCGACCTTCGTCCTGATCGCGCTCAACGTCGCCGCCTTCCTGGCCGAGGTGGTGAGCGGCAGCGGCGGCTTCTACGAAATCCGCGGCAGCTCGCTGATCTTCGATTACGGGCTCTTCGGACCGTTGGTCAACGAAGGCGAGTGGTACAGGATCGTCACCAGCGCCTTTCTCCACGAGGGCATCCTGCACATCGCCGGGAACATGCTGCTGCTCTTCTTCCTCGGCCGCATCCTCGAGCCCGGAATCGGCACCCCTCGCTTTGTCGCCGTCTACGTCGTCTCGCTCCTGGCGGGCTCGCTTGGTGCTCTGCTGTTCTCCCCGGACAGCCTCTCAATCGGCGCCTCCGGTGCCGTCTTCGGAATCCTCGGCGCAACCTTCGTCATCGCTCGCGGACGAGGCGTCGACGCGCTTGCCTCGAGCGTCGGCATCCTCATCCTGATCAATCTCGCCTTCAGCCTCGGCGTGCCGGGGATAAGCATTGGCGCGCATCTCGGCGGGCTTGCCGCCGGAGTCGTCTGTGCGCTGCTGATCGTTGCCGGGGAGCGGGGCCATCTCGGCGTCCGTCACTTCGAGGCGGAGATGCTGGCGATGGCCGCACTGGGCGTCGCCGCGTTCCTCGGCGCTCTCGCGATCGCCTGAAGCTCAGCCGCCGGCGCCGCGCCAGACCCGGGGCGCTTCGACCTCGGCGAAGCCGATGTTGCCGGGCGGATCAACGAGATCGGGGTGGAGCAGGTGGCCGAGCAGCTCGACGCCGTCGATCAGGCGCGGGCCCGGGCGGGAGAAGGTCGAGGCGGCGTCGACGGCGAAGACCCGCCGCGCTCCGAGCAGCTCGATCTGGTCCCAGTAGGCAATCGCCTGGGCGCGAGCGTCCTCGGCGTGGAAGCCGCACGGCATCGCGATTGCGATGTCGGGATTGAGGCCCGAGAG
>CAZQET010000010.1:0-1559 GCA_964591825.1 uncultured Conexibacteraceae bacterium | reverse complement strand
CACCTGGCGGGGCGTGGGGGCTTGTCCCGCCGCCGGGCTCGTGCCGACTTCGTCGAAGCTGACGATCAGCAGGCCATCCTTCCTGTAGGCGGGCGAGGCGAGGATCCTCGGCACCCACTGGGCGAGGAAGGCGTCCGCCGCAGCTGCGCCTTCGGGTGTGCCTTCAGTGCACTGGCCGGTCACCCCGGCGTTGCAGAGGTCGGGAGCGATGAAGGAGTAGTTGGGGGTCTTGTCGGCTTTGCGCAGGCCCGCCTGCAGTTCGGTGAGCGGCACGTCGTTCAGCGCGCATTCGCCGAGGTCGAGCAGCGAGTGGAAGTAGACGAATGGGTTCTGCCAGGCGGTGTATCCGCCGGTCGGCGGCGGACTCGGTTCAGTCGGGTCCGGATACACGCAGCTGTGCGGTTTGCCCGTCGTGTCGGTCATGCCTTCCATGTAGGCGTGCCAGGTGAAGCGGCCGGCGCTGAGCTGATCGGCGAGCGTCGCCGTTTCGACCGGGAAGAGGCAATCGAAGGCGGGGCAGTCTTCCCTGGTCGAGGGGCTCGGCGGCTGGCCGCTGATCGCAGCGATCCCGTTGGGGAGGGCGGCGTCGGAGAGCAGCGTATAGCCGGAGAGCAGCTCGCCCTGCGGCCGCAGCGTCGTGCTCAGGTAGGGCATCGTCGAGGCGGGGCCGAAGGCGGCTTCATAGCCTGGGCTGGCGAGGGAGATGACGAAGACATGCTTGACCCGGCCCGCTTCGGGCTGGGATTCGGTCGGCGAGGAGGGGGTCGCCGGCGTTTCTTCTTCGGCTTCGGGACCGCCAGCTTCCGGCGAGGGGCTGGGCACTGGAGCGGGTGGCGGCCCGCCTGCCGACGCCGTCGAGCCGCCGCCGGAGGAGCGGGACGGCCGGTCGGGTCCGGCGGATGGCCGTTTTGAGGAACCTGGTTCCGGGCTGCTTGCGACCCGAGCGTTGTCGGAGGCCATGCTGCGTCCGAGCAGCGCCGCGAGTGGGCCGATTCCGCTCGGGTTGGTGAGCGCGCCGGCGACGATCGCCGAGGTGGCGACGACCGAAGAGGCGACCAGGAGGCCGAAGCGCCGACCGGTCAGGGTCGCCGCGGCGGCGGCGGCGCGGCGAAAGGGCTCGCTGCGGGCGTTTTTCATCCCGTCGCCTCCACGGATACCAGCGACTGGCCGCAGTGCCCGCAAAACCTGACCGCGTGACTGTAGGGGGCTCCGCAGCTCGGGCAGTTGCCCGCCGCGTCGGAGCGCTGCAGCTCGAGCATCCGCTCCAACGCGAGCAGCTCGGCGTCGACCCGCTGCAGCTCGGCGGCCTTGCGCGTCAGCACGTCCAGGCGGACGTGGTCGCGAATCGCCATCTCGTAAAAGGCTCCGCCCAGGTCGGCCTGCATGATCGTGAACTTCTCGAGCAGGCGGTCGCGCTGGGCCGGCAGGTCTTCGCTCACGGCTGCCCCTTTCCGGTCGGCAGCGCCGGCGCTTCTTTGGCGTTGCCGCCGACGACGATCACGTCAGGCAGGTTCTGCTGGGCCTTGATGTAGCCGGAGCCGGTCTGCTTGACGTTGTTT
>CAZQET010000009.1:0-2157 GCA_964591825.1 uncultured Conexibacteraceae bacterium | reverse complement strand
TCGTCACGGCGCTCTACCTCCTTGACGGCCACCTCGACCGAGTGGGGGATCTCCTCGCGGGTGCGGTTGAGGACCTGCTCGCGGATCAGCTCGGCGAGGAGCAGCTCGCCCGGCTGGTCGCTGTGCTCCTCGGGCGGGTAGAGGTAGGGCCCCTCGGGCACCAGCTCGCCGAGGCGACCGACCAGCGCCTCCAGGCCCTCGCCGCTGCGGGCGCTGACCGGGAAGACCTCGTCGACCCCCTCGAGCTCCGCCGCCTCCGCCAGCACCGGAACGAGCTCGTTGGGGCCGATCCGGTCAACCTTGTTGACCACGCAGATCGTCGGCACGCCGGCGCCGGCGCCGAGCAGGGCGTGGGCGATGAAGCGGTCGCCTGGACCGATCCCCTGCTCGCCGTTGACGACGAAGAGCGCCACGTCGGAGTCGGCCAGCTCGCGCTCGACCCGCCTCTGCATGCGCTCGGTGAGCACGTCGCGCGGGCGCTGCACTCCCGGCAGATCGACGAGGACGAGCTGACGCTCGGCCCCGATGTCGGTGTGGATGCCGCGGATCGCCCGCCGCGTCGTCTGCGGTCGCACGGAGACGATCGCGACCCGGCTGCCGACGATCGCATTGACCAGCGTCGACTTGCCGACGTTGGGCCGCCCGGCCAGCCCAATGAAGCCGGCGCGCGTCACGCCAGCCCCACCATGACCTCGGCCTGCAGAGCGAGCATCTCGCCGTCGTCGACCTCGTGGTCGTAGCCGCAGAGGTGGAGCGTGCCGTGGATAGCCGCCTCGGTGATGTCCGAGCAGTGCTCGGGGCAGATCGCGACGTCGCCCAGCTCGCGCGGGCCAGCCGTCGGGCCGGCGCCGTCGATCGGGAAGGCGAGCACGTCGGTTGGCGCGTCCCGGCTCCTGTGCTCGCGGTTGAGCGCGCGGATGCGCGCCTCGTCGACCAGCTCGACCGCGAGGTGCCCGTCCTCGACGCCAGCGGCGGCGAGAGCGGAACCCACCGGCCCTCGCAGCTCGTCCGGCACGTCGGAGAGGTCGACGCTCAAGACCCCGGCGTCGGCCCGTGTTCGGCCCGGGCCGCCCGTTCGCGGCTGCCGTGGGCGTCGTAGGCGGCGACGATTCGTTGGACGAGCTTGTGGCGGACGACGTCCTCGCCGCCGAACTCGATGAAGGAGATGTCCTTGACCTCGTCGAGGATGTCGCGCACGGCGACCAGGCCGGAGCGCTGGTCGCTCGGCAGGTCGATCTGGGTCACGTCCCCGGTCACCACCATGCGCGAGTTGAAGCCGAGCCTGGTGAGGAACATCTTCATCTGCTCGGGGCTGGTGTTCTGCGCCTCGTCGAGGATGACGAAGGAATCGTTCAGCGTCCTGCCCCGCATGAAGGCGAGCGGCGCGACCTCGATCACGCCGCGCTCGAAGTAGCCGTTGACCCGATCGGGGTCGAGCATGTCGAAGAGGGCATCGAAGAGCGGCCGCAGGTAGGGATCCACCTTGGCCTGGATGTCGCCGGGCAGGAAGCCGAGCCGCTCGCCCGCCTCGACCGCGGGGCGGGTGAGGATGATGCGCTGCACCTGACGTTCGGCCAGGGCCGCGGCCGCCATCGCCACGGCGAGGAAGGTCTTGCCGGTGCCGGCCGGCCCGATCCCGAAGGTGACGGTGCTGCGGCGGATCGAGTCGACGTAGCGCTTCTGGTTGACGGTCTTCGGCGCCACCTTGGTGTTGCGATGGCGCCAGACCACGTCCTCGAGAATCTCGGCCGGGCTCTCGGAGGCGTCCAGCGCGCCGGTGACGGCTTCGATCGTCCCCGGCGCAAGCTCGTGCCCGCCCTCGATCAGCTCGACCAGCTCGTCGACCACGGTCGCCGCCATCTGCACGTCGTCGGGTTCGCCGTCGAGGGTGAGCACGTTGCCCCGCAGGTGAAAGTCGCAGTCGAGGTGGCCGCGCAGCTCGCGCAGGACCGCGTCCTCGGAGCCCGCCAGCTCGGCGGCGACCGTGTTGTCGAGGGTCAGCTGTCTACGCGCCAAGCTTCTCTCGCACCGCCGCGCTGACTCGCTTGCCGTCGGCCCGCCCGCCGAGCTTCGGCATCAGCGCCGACATCACCTGGCCCATCTGGCGCTGCTCGGTCGCCCCGGTCTCGGCGACCGCCGCGTCGACCAGATCCCCCA
>CAZQET010000008.1:0-9166 GCA_964591825.1 uncultured Conexibacteraceae bacterium | reverse complement strand
ATCTCCGGCTACGAAGGCTCCAAGCCGCGTCAGGTCCTCGTCAGCCAGGCCGACCTGCCGCGCCTCATGGGCAGCGAGGCGCCTGCGGGGGACGCCTCCGAGTCGCCCGCCGTCGTACCCGAGTAAGCGGGTAGGACAATTGGCTCATGCCGGGTCGTATCGGATCCGATCTGCGACGGGCGCGGGAGCGCCGCGAGATCGCCCTGGAGGAGGTCGAAGCGGCGATCAGGATTCGCGTGCGCTTCCTGCGAGCGATCGAGGAGGAAGACTGGGAGGCGCTGCCGGGCGGCGTCTACACGCGCGGCTTCATACGCACCTACGCCGCCTATCTGGGTCTCGACGGGGAGCGGCTCGCCGAGGACTTCCGTCGCGAGGTGGAAGGCGCCCCGGCGCCGCGCGAGCCCTCGCACGAGTTGGCGCCGGTGGCGGCCTCGACCGCAACCGGGTCGCCCGGCGGCCGCCGCTCCCTCGCCTATCTGCGCTGGCTGGCGGTTCCCGCCGTTCTGGGCATGGCCGTCCTCGCGATCGTCTTGATCCCTGGCAGTGGCGGCGAGGGGGGCTCTGGCGGAGGGACCGGGGGATCCAGCGAGGGGAGCCCTGCGCAAGCCGGACCGGATCGCGCGGCCGAGACCAAAGCGAAGCCTCAGGGGGTCGAGGTCGAGCTCACCGCCGAGGCCGAAGTCTGGGTATGTCTCCTCGACGGCAGGGGCAGGCCGCTGGTCGAAGGGCTGATCCTGGAAGCGGGAGCCGAAGAAGGTCCATTCCGGTCCGGTAGCTTCACCTTCTCCCTCGGCAACGGGGAAGTGACGATGTTGATCGACGGCAAGCAGGCTGAAATCCCGGCAACCTCCGGCCCGATCGGCTACTCGATCGACTCGCGCGGCCAGCTGACCGAGCTCGAAGAATCCGAACGCCCCACCTGCACTTGACTGAGATGAAAATGCCGGGCGCCGCCTCCTCTGCTTACGCGAATGCCTGAAAAATCAGATATGGACAGGCACTCGCTCCCGCGTCCGGGGGCGGCTGTAAGGGCGGGGATAGTCGTCACCGGCACCGAGGTGCTGACCGGGCGCATCGCCGATCGCAACGGGCCCTGGCTCTCCGAACGGCTGGCCGAGCTCGGGGTCGAGGTCGCGCACATCCTCGTCGTCGGCGACCGCATCGGCGACCTCGAGGCCGCGCTGCGCTTTATGACCGAGGAGGGAATGGACCTGATCGTCACCTCGGGCGGGCTGGGACCGACCGCCGACGACCTCACCGCCGAAGTGGTGGGCCACTTCGCCGGTCGCGAGATGGTCCTCGACGAGGAGATGGAGGAGAAGATCGCGGCGATCCTGCGCGGTTTCGCCCGCCGTGCCGGCGTCCTCAAATTCGACCCCGAGGCGCTGCGCGAGGCCAATCGCAAGCAGGCGATCGTGCCCGCGGGCTCGACGCCGCTCGACCCGGTCGGCACCGCGCCCGGGCTGGTGGTACCCGCCGGCGAGCGGGTGGTCGTCGTCCTGCCCGGGCCCCCGCGCGAGCTGCAGCCGATGTGGCCGGCGGCGCTGGCGACTGCGCCGGTCAGCGAGGTGATCGCCCGGGCGACGCCGCTGCACGGCTACACGCTGCGCATGTTCGGCGTGCCCGAGTCGGAGATCGCCAAGAGCCTGCGTGAGATCGAGGAGGAGGGCGTGGCGCTGCCGGAGGTCGAGATCACGACCTGCCTGCGGCGCGGCGAGATCGAGATCGACGTCCGCTACCGCGACGCGGGGGCGGCGACCGCGGCGGCGGTCAAGCAGGGGCTCGCCGAGCGCCACCCGCGCCACCTCTTCAGCCTCGACGGCGAGACGATCGACTCGCAGGTCGCCTCGCTGCTGGCGGGCCACAGGCTGGGCCTGGCGGAGTCCTGCAGCGGCGGTCTGCTGGCGGCTCGGATCACCGACCTGCCCGGCGCCTCCGCCTACATGGCCGGTGGTGTGGTCTCCTACTCGAACGAGGCCAAGGCGGAGCTCCTGGGGGTCGACCCCGGCCTGATCGAGGAGAAGGGCGCGGTCTCGCCCGAGGTGGCCGAGCAGATGGCCCTGGGCGCCCTGGAGCGCTTCGACGCCGACGTCGCCGTGGCAATCACCGGCATCGCCGGTCCCGACGGTGGCACGGAGGAGAAGCCCGTCGGCTACGTCTGCTTCGACGCCCGCCTCGCCGACGGCACCGCCCTCGCCCGCGCCCCCGTGATCCCCGGCGGCCGCGCCGACATCCGCGAGCGCTCCGCCCTGGTGGGGATGCACATGCTGCGCCTGCTGTTGAGCGGCAAAGGGACATTTCCGCAGGAGAGAAGACACGATTTCGGCACCGGCGAGTGTTGTGCCGTGCGTCGGCGCCCCGTAGCGTGGCCGGCAATGACAGGGGAGAGACTGAAGAGCCCACGAGCGCGATTGTTCGTGGCGCTGGACCTGCCCGAGTCGCTGCGGGCGGGGATCCTGGCTTGGGGGCGGCGCGAGCTGCGCGACCCGGCGTTGCGGGTCGTGAGGCCCGAGTCGCTGCACGTCACGCTTGCCTTCCTCGGCTGGTTGCCCGAGAAGGCGATTGGGCAGCTGGGCGAAATAGTGGCGGGGCTGCGCCACGGCGCCCCCACCGTCGAGCTGGGCGATCCGGTCGCCAAGCCCTCGCTGCGCCGGGCTCGCCTCTTCGCCCTGCCGGCGGCCTCTTCCGGGGGGATCTCACTGCAGGCGGAGCTGGAGAGCGCGCTGATTGCCGAGCGGCTCTACGAGCCCGAGAAGCGGGCATTCTGGCCGCACGTCACGGTCGCCAGGGTGAAGCCGGGGGGCAGGGGGCAGCGGCGACCCGCGAGCGTCGAGAAACCTCCCGGGGAACTGCCGCGAGAGCTCTTATCACCAGTCCGTTGCGTCCGGGTGACGCTCTACCGTTCCGAACTCAAGCCGTCGGGCGCGGAGTATCGCTCGCTGGCGCAAGTCGAGCTGCCCCACGGCGGGCGGCAGTGAGGTGAAAAGAGAGATGGCAGACAAGAAAGCGGCTTTGAAGGACGCCTCGGCGAAGGAGGCGAAGGCGAAGGACGCGGCGCTCGAGGCCGCCGTCACCCAGATCGAGCGGGACTTCGGTGCGGGCGCCCTGATGCGGCTCGGCGCCGAGAGCGCGATCCCCGTCTCGGCCATCTCCACCGGGGCGCTGGCGCTCGACCAGGCGCTCGGCATCGGCGGCGTGCCGCGCGGGCGGATCGTCGAGATCTTCGGCCCGGAGTCCTCGGGTAAGACGACGCTGATCTACCACATCATCGCCGAGGCCCAGGCCAAGGGCGGCGTCTGCGTCTTCATCGACACCGAGCACGCGATGGACCCGATCTACGCCCGGGCGATCGGGGTCGACACCGACGAGCTGCTGGTTTCCCAGCCCGATTACGGCGAGCAGGCGCTGCAGATCGCCGATCGGCTGATCGCCTCGGCGGCGATCGACGTGGTCGCGATCGATTCGGTTGCGGCGCTGACGCCGAAGGCCGAGCTCGACGGGCAGATCGGCGACACCACGGTCGGCCTGCAGGCGCGGCTGATGTCGCAGGCGATGCGCAAGCTCGCCGGTAGCCTCAACCGCACCAACACGGTCTGCATCTTCACCAACCAGATCCGCGAAAAGGTCGGCGTCCAGTTCGGCTCGCCGGAGACCCAGCCGGGCGGCCGCGCGCTGAAGTTCTACGCCTCGCAGCGGCTCGACATCCGCCGTATCGAGACGCTCAAGGACGGCACCGAGGCGGTCGGCAACCGGGTGCGGGTCAAAGTCGTCAAGAACAAGGTCGCGGCCCCGTTCCGCCAGGCCGAGTTCGAGGTCGAGTACGGCAAAGGCATCTCGCGCGAGGGCGCCCTGCTCGACTTCGGCATCGAGCACGACCTGGTGCGCAAGTCCGGCGCCTTCTTCTCCTACGGCGAGATTCGCCTCGGCCAGGGCCGCAACAACGCCAAGCAGTACCTGGTCGAGAACCCGGAGCTGGCGGCCGAGCTGGAAGGGAAGATCCGGACAGCGCTGGGCATCGGCGCAGAGGTTGTGACGGCGGATACGCCACCGCCCGTTGAGGCGCAGGCTGCCTGACGACGCTTGCGCATCAACGGATAGGATGCGGCGCCCGACATGAGCAACGAAACCCTCTTCTTCATCTGCGGCATCGCGCTCGCGGTCTCGGCGGTCACCGTCAGCTTCATCGGCCTGCGGGTCAAGGGCTTCCCCGGCAAAGCGGCGCCGCTCGTCGCGCTCTGGTTCGTGTTTCTGGTCGGTGCCGCCACGACGTTCGCCGTCCTGCACGCCCAGGACGAGGAAAAGGCAAACGCAGCGGAGCTCTCCAAGGCCGGCGAAGAAGTGGAAGAAGACGAGGAAACGCCGGTCAAGGGGGGCGCTGCATCCGAAGAAAAGGCGAGCAGCGAAGCGGCCTCTGGGTCGCAGCCTGAAAAGGGCGCCGGCGAAACGCTGCAGCTCTCGGCGTCGCCGAGCAAGATCGCCTTCGACACGACGACGCTGACGGCCAAGAAGGCGGGCAAGGTGACGATCGACTTCAGCAACCCGTCGGCGCTCGAACATGACGTGGCGATCGAGCAGAACGGCAAGCAGATCGCGATCTCAGAAACGATTGCCGAAGGCAATACCTCGGTCAGCGCCAATTTGAAGCCAGGGACCTACACGTTCCTCTGCACGATCCCGGGGCATGCCGAAGCCGGCATGGAAGGCGTACTCACCGTCCGATAGGCGGCGCATCTCGGGGTCATCGGTCGCTTGCGTGCGGAGCACGCGGCGCTCCCTGCTTCCCCCCGACCTACTTGCCTCTCAGACGGTGAGTACCCTGAGGCCTATGGACAAGCGGCGGTATCACGTCACTACGTTCGGCTGCCAGATGAACGTGCACGATTCGGAGCGGATGCGGGGGATGCTCGAGTCGTTGGGGTATGAAGAGGCCGAGTCTCGCGATGGGGCGGATCTGATCCTCTTCAACACCTGCTCGATTCGCGAGTCGGCCGACAATCGGTTCGTCGCGCATCTCGGCGAGGCGAAGCGGCTCAAGTCCGAAGATCCCGACCGGGTGGTCGGCGTCGGCGGCTGCTGGGCTCAGTCGGTCAAGGACGAGGTCTTCCAGCGCTTTCCGTTCGTCGACGTCGCCTTTGGGCCTGGTCAGATCCACAGGCTGGCTGAGTTCCTCAACTCCGACTCGCTCAGCGCCCAGGGCTACTTCGAGTTCGAGGACTTCTCCGGCCACCTGCCGACGCGGCGGGTGCGGGAGTTCCAGGGCTGGCTGCAGGTCTCCCAGGGCTGCAACTGCAGGTGCGCCTATTGCATCGTGCCCTCGACGCGAGGCCGCGAGGTCAGCCGCGACCCGGCCGAGCTGGTGCGTGAGGCCGAGGCGCTGGCGGCCGACGGCGTGCGCGAGGTGACGCTGCTGGGCCAGAACGTCAACAGCTACGGCCGCGACCTGCCGCTGGAGCGCCGCATCGGCTTCGCCGAGCTGCTCGGCCTGATCGACGCGATCGAGGGAATTGAGCGCATTCGCTACACCAGCCCCCACCCGAAGGACATGAAGGAGGACGTGATTCGCGCCCACGCCGAGCTGCCGGCGGTCTGCGAGCACATCCACCTGCCCCTGCAATCCGGCTCGAGCAGGGTCCTCAAGCGCATGCGCCGCACCTACGACCGTCAGCGCTACGTGGATCGCGTCTCGCTGATCCGCGAGCACGTCCCCGACTGCGCGATTACCACCGACATCATCGTCGGCTTCCCCGGCGAGACGGAGGCGGATTTCGAGGAGACCCTGGAGGTCGTCGAGGAGGTCGGCTACGACGGCGCCTTCACCTTCGTCTTCTCGCCGCGGCGGGAGACCGAGGCGGCCGAGTTCGAGGACCAAGTGCCGCATCCGGTCAAGGTCGAGCGCATGGAGCGGCTGGTCGAGCTGGTTCAGCGCCGGGCGAACGAACGGGCGCAAAGGTTCGTCGGGCGTGAGATGGAGGTGCTGGTGGAAGGGGTCAGCCGCACGGACGAGACCCGCCTGCGCGGTCGTACCCGCCACAACAAGGCGGTCAACTTCGACGGTGAGGCCAGTCCTGGCGAGTTCGTAAAAGTCGAGATAGACGAAGCAACCTCGCAGTCGCTTGGAGGGGTGGCGGCGCGACCCCTCACTGCGCTTCTTTGAAGGTAGTCGCGATATTCGGCCCGACGGGCGTCGGCAAGACCGGTGTCGCCGTCGCGCTGGCGGAGCTTTTGCGTGAGCGGGGAGAGGATCCGGTAGCGATCTCCTGCGACGCACTGCAGGTCTACGAAGGGCTATCGGTGCTCACCGGGGCCGCCTCGGCTGAGGAGCGGGAGGGGCTCGAGCACCGACTCGTCGAGCTCGTGCCGGTGGGGAGGAAGTTCGACGTGGGGCAATACATGCCGCTGGCGCACCGGGAGATCGACGCGGCGCTGGCGGCGGGGCGGCGGCCGATCGTGGTGGGGGGGACGGGGCTCTACCTGCGAGCGGCGCTGGCGGAGCTCTCTCTGGTCAAGGCCGAACCCGAAGATCCCCAGTCTGAGCTGTGGTCGCCGGAGACGCGCCGTCCGACAGCGATCTTCGGCCTGGACATGAGCCGCGAGGAGCTCTATCGGCGGATCGACGTGCGCACGAAGGCCATCTTCGAGGGCGGGGCGAAAGAGGAGGTCGAACGCGCGGAAGCGCTCGGACCCTCGCGCACCGCCCGCGTCGCCCTCGGCTTCGACGAAGTGTTGAAAGGCGATCTGGCTGCGATGCAGAAGCGCTCCCGCAACTACGCCCGCCGCCAGCTGACCTGGATGCGCAAGATCCCCAACCTTCACCAGATCGACCGCACGAATCAAACCGACGCTGCCGTGGCCACCGAGATCGCGAGCGAGGTAACGACTGAGCGGTAGCTCATCAGTTTGATTCCTTTGAGTATTCGTGTTAGAAAGCCCACGGATGAAATTCGCACGACTCCTGGTCCTTGTGCTCGTCGCGCTCGCCGCCTTCGTCGGCGTGCACGTCGTCGCCAGCTCGGCCACCGAGCTTTGCTCGGAACCCAGCGAAGCGTGCAAAGAAGCCGGGGTGCTCGCCGAAGGCACCACGATCTCGGCCAAACTCGCAAGCGAAACCCAGGGAACCTTCGTGACCTCGGCCGGGACCGTCAGCTGCAAAGAATCGACGATCAAAGGCAAGACGACCGCCGAAGAAGAGGAGCCCCTTCCGCTCGAAATCGAAACGATGAGCTTCTCTAGCTGCTCGCTGAAAGGCGAATCCTGCACGCTCACCGCCCTCCACCTGCCCTACAGGGGATCGCTGTTCGCCGAGGAAGGCGGCAATGGAACGATCTACATGAGCGAACTGACGGAAACGGAAAAAGAAGAAGCCGCGCCCGGCCAAAAAATCGTCTGCGGCAAATTGCTGAGCTGCAGCTACACCAGCTGGGAGCTGCCCCTTTCCCTCACCGCCGGCGGACCTGCATCGATCGCAGCCGAAAACGTCGAACTGAGGGGCAGCGGAGAAGCGTGCGCGGAAGCGACCTGGTCGGCTGAATACCGGGCGACCGCGCCCAACGGGGGCGAATTTGGCGCGGCTCAGGGAGATCGGAACACAACGCTCTGTAAAGCAAACGAAACTCCTTGCAACCAGCGCTACACCAGCCCGCAGGCCCTGAAAGGGCCGAGCGCCGTGGAAATAGCCATCACGCTGAGGCCGAGCGGCTTGGTGATCAACTGCGAAAAATCGACGCTGGAAGCAAAAACCGAACTGGAAATCGGCACGCCGCTCAAAACGCAGCTGACGGGGTTCACGTTCATAAACTGCAAAACGAACACTGTCCCCACAAAACACAACTGCACGATCAAAGCGGAAGGCACCCCTTACATCCAGACCAGGATCAACGCGGTCGGTCCGCCCAGCGCCCCAGCCGGCAACGGCAGCTGGCAGGTGCACATGCGCCTCGGCATCGAATGCGCGGGGGCAAACATAAAAGCCTGCCAGTACGAACAGGCGCTCGCCCTGGACATCGAAGGAGGAAACCCGGCGAAAGTTCTGTTCAACACCCTCTCAATCGATGCCAAGCCGGGCGGCACGGGCTGCGGGGAGAGGGTCCTCTTCGGCGCTCGCTATCTGCTCAACGAAGCCCCCAACAACACCCTCTTCGTGACCGGCTGATCGCTGCTCTAGGCTGCCGGCGTGCGATTCGAGAAGTGGCAGGCGCTGGGCAATGATTACGTGATCCTCGAGGCGGAGGGGCTGCCCTGGGAGCTGACGGCGGGGCGGGTGCGGAGGATCTGCGATCCGCACTTCGGCATTGGCTCCGATGGCATCCTGCTGCTCTCGCGCAGCCCTGACGCCGATTACGTCGCCGAGCTGCGGATCTTCAACCCGGACGGCTCCGAGGCGGAGCTCTCCGGCAACGGGGCTCGTGAGGCGATTCTCTACCTGCGGCGTCATAGCTGGACCGACAGGGACAGCTTCTCGATCTTCACGGCCGCCGGGCCGGTTACGCCGACGATCACCTCGGAGCGGACCTGCTCGGTCGAGATGGGGCGGGCCGCCACGTCGTCCAAGGACTTCCCCTCGGGCGGTCCCGACGGCCGCGGCACGGTGACGAGCGCTGGGCGCGAGTGGCAGTTTCAGCACGTCTCGATCGGCAACCCGCAGTGCGCGATCGTCGTTGGCGAGGAGCTCGAGGATTTGGACCTGGCGCGGGTCGGGCCCGAGATCGAAGCCAGCGCGCTCTTCCCGAACCGCACCAACGTCTCCTTCCTGCGCATCGACGGCAGTCGCGTGCGGGCGCGGATCTTCGAGCGCGGCGTGGGGGAGACGCTCTCCTCGGGCACCGGGGCGAGCGGCGCGGCCGTCACCGCGTTTCTGCGCGGCGCCGCCAGTCCGCTCACGGTCGAGCTCGACGGCGGCGAGCTCGAGGTCGAGATCTCCGAGGACCTCGATCTGCGGCTGAGCGGCTGGGCCGAGCCGGTTTGCGCGGGCGAGCTCTCCTCCGAGCTGGTGGCAACGCTCGCCGCGCTGGACGAATAGATTCCGCGCCGATGGGAATCTTCGGTCCGTCCAAGCGGCTGGAGGCGATGCCTCCATACATGTTCCAGGAGCTGGAGCGGCGCATCGCCGACAAGCGCGCCGCCGGTATCGACGTGATCAGCCTCGGCATTGGCGATCCCGACCAGCCGA
>CAZQET010000007.1:0-1779 GCA_964591825.1 uncultured Conexibacteraceae bacterium | reverse complement strand
CTGCTGCTCGGGGGTCGCGACCTGCCGCAGTAGCCCGTTGACCGCGGAGATCGCCTCCGCCGTCGGCTCGTCCCCCGGCCGTTGCGCCAGCGCCGCCAGCTTCAGCAGCTCCAGGTAGCGGGCGATCGCCCGGGTCACGTCGATCGCCGTGTCGAGGCGTGGCTCCGAGAGCTCGCGGCCCGCCTTCCAGGAGGCCTCGAGCACCTCCTCGCGGACCATCCGGTAGGTGGCGTGCAGGCCCTCGGCCGGGCCGAACAGCTCCTCCTCGTGGCTCTCCTCGCGAGGCGCGCCCGCGGCGACCCGCGCCTCTTCGTAGAAGGCCGACGGCCGGGTGGCGCCGTCGGCGTCGTGGCCCAACCGCGAGAGGACGAGACCGGCCCGCGCCGGGCTGCCGATCCGCTCCGCGCCGGCGTCGCGCTCGAGGCCGAGGACGAAGGCGTGGTCGAAGGCGGTCCCCTTCGCGGCGGCGAAGTCGAGGCCCTGGACGGCGCCTACCGCCGCCGGGTCCTCGCCGTCGCGCATCTCGACGCCGGCCTCGGCGACGGCGCTGAGGTAGCGGACGAAGCCGCGGGTGGAGCCATGCGGCTCGCGTCGCGCCCAGGCGGTCGCCAGCTCGGCAAGCCGCGAGAGGCTGAGCAGCCGCTCGGCGACCTCCGGCTGGGCGGCGAAGAGGCGCTGCCGGCGCAGCCCCACTCGCTCGATCAGCCGCCGCACGAAGACGTCGGCACGGCGCTCCTCCATCGCCGCGGAGGCGGCGCGGTAGAGCTTCAGAAAGGCCTGGATTCGCTCCCGTGCCTCGGGCTGGATCTGGGGGCTGTCGAGGGCCGCCTCACAGGCAGAGACCATGTCGAGCTTGCGTCGCCTGGCGATCGTCGTCAGCCGCGC
Source organism: uncultured Conexibacteraceae bacterium (assembly GCA_964591825.1). GTDB lineage: Bacteria > Actinomycetota > Thermoleophilia > Solirubrobacterales > 70-9 > VRUE01. The sequence goes on along the minus strand of CAZQET010000007.1, from coordinate 894 downwards.
CAGGTCGGTGGAGCGCAGCTCGATCGGCGGTCGGGTCAGGGCGCGGGCCGCGGCGGCCGAGTCGTCAGGGTCGGCCAGCACCCGCAACCAGGCGATCGCGTCGCGGACCTCGGGCCGCTGGAAGAGCGCCGTCGGGCCGGCCAGGTGGAACGGAATTCCGCGCTCCTCCATCGCCGCGGCAACGGCGCCGCCCTCGCGGGCAGGGTCGCCGAACAGCACGCAGATCGACTCGGGGGGCGTGCCCGACGCGACCAGGTGCTCGGTTTCGCGGGCGACGGCCTGGGCCTGGGCTCGCTCGTTTCGGCAGCGCCAAAAACGAACCGCGGGCTCGCGAAAAACTCGGTCGAGGACCATCCGCTCCGCATCCGGGAAGGGGCCATGCGCTTCGGCCGCGGGTCCTGTCGCGGATGAAGGGGGGGCGCTGCGGGCCAAGCTGTCCTCGACCCCCCCTTCCTCCGGGCCACCCGCGGGAGGAGCCGGTTCCTCCTCCATCGCGTAGACGTGGTTGGAGTTCTCAGCTTTTAGGGACGTGAGGATCGCCCGCTGGGCAGCGGTCGTGTCCTCGTATTCGTCGACCATCAGATGCGTGAAGCGGGTGGCGATCCGGGCGCGGACGTCAGGGCGCTCGTGGAGGAGCTTGTTGAGGGTGATGAAGACGTCGCCCTGGTCGAGGTTGCCGGAGTCGGCGAGGATGCGATCGTGGGCGGCTGTGAACTCGGCCAGCTCGGGGTCGGGGGGATCCGAGCCGGCCTTGAGGGCGTCGATCCTCTGCAGGAGGCGGGCGAGGAGGCCGGCGGGATTGCCACGGATCTCGTGGCGGCGGAGGGGGAGGTCGTCGAGGCGATCGAGCAGCATCGCCAGCCGCTCGGCCGGGCCGAGCACGTCGAAGAAGGG
>CAZQET010000006.1:0-2710 GCA_964591825.1 uncultured Conexibacteraceae bacterium | reverse complement strand
GAGGCGCTCGAGGTCCCAGCCGCGGTCCTCCGGGAGCGGCCCGACCGCCTCGCTGCCGGCAGCGAGTAGCTGCCACAGCTGCGCGGGCGATTCCGCGCCGGGGTAGCGACAGCTCATGCCGACGATCGCGATGGGGTCCTCATGCAGGAGCGCCGCGACAGGCGCCGCGCCCGCCGGGACCGCCCCCGTGGCGACGGCAACGAGGTGCTCGGACAGCGCGGCGATGCTCGGGTGGTCGAAGACGACCGCAGCCGCCAGCCGCAGCCCGGTCCTGGTCACCAGTCGCTTACGCAGCTCGACCGCGGCCGGCGAGTCGAAGCCGAGATCTTTGAAGGAGGTACGGGAGTCGATCGACGCCTCGTCCAGGCCGAGCACCCGCGAGACCTCGGCCCGAACCAACCCCGCCACCCGGCCGTCGCGCTCCTCCTCCGCGAGCGCCACGATCGCGGCGGCCCACTCGCCGGCGACCGTGCCGGCCTCTGGTCCGGTCGGCTCCTCCTCGGCGTCCATGGCGACCGGAAGCCCCTCGCCGGCGCTACCGGGCGAGGCGAGCCAATGGCGCTTGCGCTGAAAAGCGTAGGTCGGCAGCGGCACCCGGCGCCCGGGTGGCTGCAGCGATGACCACTCAACCTCGATCCCGGCGACGTGGGCCTCTGCCACGGCTTCGACGAAGCGCCCGATGCCGCCCTCGTCGCGGCGCAGAGTCGCCACCGTTGCCACCTCTTCGTCACCCCCGAGGACGCTCACGGCGGTCTCGGTGACGCTCAGGTCGAGCACCGGATGGGGGCTGACCTCAATCGTCGCCCGCGTGCCGGAGGCGATCAGGGAGCGCAGGACGGGCTCGAGCCGCACCGTCTGACGCAGGTTGCGATACCAATACTCGGCGTCGAGACGAGAAGTATCGAGCCACTCGCCGGTGACGGTGGAGCAGAAGGGAACCGCGCCCGGTCGCGGCGCGATCGCCACCAGCTCCTCGAGCATCAGCTCGCGCAGGGACTCAACCTGGGCGGAGTGCGAGGCCGCCGTGGCGCCGCGTATCCTGCGCGCGCGCAGTCCGTCGCGCTCGCAGACAGCCAACAGCTCTTCGAGGGCGCCTTCCTCGCCGGAGACGACAGTCGCGGCGGGACCATTGATCGCCGCCAGCGAGAGCCTGTCCGACCAAGGCGCCAGCCTGACCTCCACCTCCTCTGCCGAAGCGGCGACGGCGGCCATCGTGCCGTGGCCGACCAGGGTCAGCAAGGCGCGATTGCGGACGAAAGCCACCCGGGCGGCGTCTTCGAGCGAGAGCCCGCCGGCCACCTGAGCAGCCGCCACCTCGCCCAGCGAGTGACCGGCCACAACCGCCGGCTCGACGCCCGCCGCCCGCCAGAGCTCCGCCAGCGAGACCATGACGCCGAAGAGCGCGAGCTGAGCGACGTCGTTGCGGTCCAGGGCCGGAGCGTTGGCGGCTCCTTGGAGCACGTCCTCGAGAGCCCAGCCGGTGAGCGGCTCGAGCGCTTCCGTGCAGGCGCGCAGCTGGCGAGCGAACTCAGTCGAACGCTCGAGCAGTCCCGCGGCCATCCCCTGCCACTGGGACCCCATGCCCGGGAACAGGAAGACCGGCTCGACCGGCCGACGGGCGATCCCCTCGATCAGGCCCACAGATGGCTCGCCGGTGGCGAGCGCGTCGAGGCCCGCGAGTACCTCCTCTGCCCCCTCGCCGAGAACCACGGCACGGCTCTCGAGGGCCTCTCGGTCGGTCGCCAGCGACCGACCGACGTCGGCGGGAGCGGGTCCGCCATCGACCCGCAACAGGGCGGCGATCCGGCCGGCCTGAGCGCGCAGGGCGGCCTCGCCCCGGGCCGAGATGGGCAAGACCAGCCACGGCGACTCGCCGTCGACGGGCGCACGATCTCCGCTGCGAGGAGCGGCGGGGGGCGCGGCGAGGACCAGGTGGCAGTTGGTGCCGCCCGCGCCGAAGGAGCTGACGCCGGCGAGCACCTGGCTGGCTGGCCAGTCAGATGCTTCGCTCTGGACCCGGAGACCGAGCTCGGCGAGCGCGATCTCGGGATTCGATCGCTCGAAGTTGAGGCTGGCGGGGATCGAGCCGCGCTCGATCGCCAACGCCGTCTTGATCAATCCCGCAACCCCCGCGGCGCCCTCGAGATGGCCGATGCTCGCCTTCACCGAGCCAACCGACAGCGGCTCGCCTCCAGCGCGGGAGGCGCCGAGCACCGCGCCGAGGGCAGCCGCCTCGATCGGGTCGCCGACCGGCGTACCGCTGCCGTGCAGCTCGACGTAGGAGACCTCCGCAGGGTCCAGGTCCGCATCTCGATATGCCTCGGCGAGGACCGCTTCCTGCGCGGCGCGGTTCGGGACGATCAGGGCCGGACCGCCGCCATCGTTGTTGACCGCGCTGCCGCGGATCGTGCAGTAGATGCGATCGCCGTCGGCCTCTGCCGCGGCGAGCGGCTTGAGCGCGACGATGCCTCCGCCCTCGCCCCTGACGAAGCCGTCAGCGCGAGCGTCGAATGGCGCGCACCTGCCACTCGCCGAGAGCGCCCCGAGGCGTGCCGGCAACAGCGCCGAGGCGGGGTCGGCGTTGATCTGAACGCCACCGGCCAGCGCCAGCGTGCTCTCCCCCCGGCGCAGGCTCTCGCAGGCGAGGTGGACGGCCACCAACGAGGCGGACTGGGCGGAATCGACGGAGAGACTCGGACCGCCGAGGCCG
>CAZQET010000005.1:0-4068 GCA_964591825.1 uncultured Conexibacteraceae bacterium | reverse complement strand
GCGCCGCCGATCGCGATGTTGCCGGTGATTTGGGCTCCCCAGCGCGATTTGAACAGGCTGGCTGAACGCTTCAGGGTCTGGAACGGGCCGGCGCCCTCGAGCGCGATAACCGGCACGGCGAGGAAGGTGATCAGCGACCAGCCGACGGCGAGCAGGCGGCCGACGATCTGACCCAAAGCGCCCTGGTTCTCCAGGGCGCTGAGCGCCAGCCCGATCGTGGTCGAGACGGCGGCCCAGCCCGCGATTTGCGAGAGGCGAGAGCGCGCCACGGCGAGCCCGTCGCCGACCCCCGCCCGCTGCCCGCGAAAGATCATGTCGGCGGCAGCGGCAAGTCCGACGCTGAAGTAGGTCCCGACCAATGCGAGCAGGTAGAAGCCGACGACCGCCAGGGCGCCGCCGAACACGGTCTGGTCGTCCTCGATCAGGTAGAGGCCGGGTCCGACCACGACGACCGCGCAGAGGATCGTCGCTACGCCACCGTAGAGCGGGAATCGCAGCAGCTCGGGGTTCTCACGCAGCACTCCCCAGCTCTTCCTGGTCAGCTCCCAGCCGCGGCGGATCTTACTCACAGCCCTTCTCCTTCCATCGCTCGCTCGACGATCGGCATTCGCGTGACACCTCTTCCCTCGAAGTACTTCCACTCCTCCTCGCCGAGCGGCGTGGCGGGCGGGTCGCCGTAGATCCACTCGCGCATGATCCGGTGCCAGTTGCGCTTCGCCCGCAGCTGGCCGAGTACGGCGACGACGCCCATTTCCATCCGCCGCCCCATCAGCTCCTCGGCGGGCAGCGACTCGCGGCGCATCAGGTCGTAGTACTCGGAGCGCGGGTCGTTCATCGACTCGATGATCTTCATCACCCGCCTGGGGCTGATCTCGATCTCGCGATCCTCGATGTACCAGCCGCCGACCGCCATCGTGTGCTCCATCAGCCGTTCGGCGTCGAGCTTGGATGGGCTCTTGACGAAGCCGAGGTCGTGCAGGGCGGCGCGGAAGGCCTCCGGATCGTCGCGGAAGGCGGCGTCGAGGGCGCGCTGCTCGAGCACGATCTGCTCGCGATCGAGCTTCTTGGTCATGCCGAAGTCAAGGAAGGCGACGCGGCCGTCGGCGAGCAGGACGTAGTTGCCGGGATGGGGGTCGGCGTTGAAGTGCTGCAGGTGATAGATCGAGCCGAAGCTGCCGCGGAAGACGATCTCGCCGAAGCGGCTGCGCTCCTCGTGGGGCAGCGCCTTGACTCGCTCGAAGTCGAGACCCTCGACCAGCTCGGTGACCAGCACCCGGCGGCGCGAGAGCCGGGTGATCACTTCCGGCACGTAGATGAAGGGGTGCTCGCGATAGGCGCGGGCGAAGCTGCGCTGGTTCTGGGCCTCGTACTCGTAGTCGAGCTCCTCCATCACCCGTTCGCGCAGCTCCTTGGCGATCTCCTTGGCGTCGAGACCGGGGGCGAGGGCGCGGCCCAGGCGGACGACCGTGCCGGCGTTGCGCAGGTCGGCGTCGAGCGCCTCGGCGATTCCCGGGTACTGGATCTTGACCGCGACGGCGCGCCCGTCGAGCAGCTCGGCCCGATGCACCTGGCCAATCGAGGCGGCGGCGAAGGCTTTGGGCTCGAATTCCTCGAACAGCTCCGCCAGCGGTTCGCCGTCGTACTCCTCCTCCAGCACCTTCTCGATCCTCTCCCAGGGCATCGCGGGCGCGTCGGAGCGCAGCGTCGCCAACTGGTCCTGGTAGATCTCGCGGTACTCCTCGGGAATGAACTCGGTGTCGATGAAGGAGGCGAACTGCCCCAGCTTCATCGCCGCGCCCTTCATCTGGCCGAGGGCGCCGACCATCTTCATCGCCGTCTCCAGGTGGCGCTGCTCCAGCCGCTCGCGGCTCGACTCCTCCGAGCGGCCGACGTTGGTCGCCTTGGTCCCGGCGTAGCGCGCCCCCTGCACGCCGACGATCGAGCCCAGCTTCGCCGAGCGCCTCAGCCTGCCCTTGGGGATCTTCTCGTCGGCCACGCCCTTAGGGTGCCACAGGGGATGGCGCAGGTTGCCTCTGCGGTCATTTCTCTATCCTCTTCCGTCGCGAATGGCTCAGACCCGCGAAAAGCTCAAGGCGAAGCCGCGCACGGAGTTCGGCTCCCGAACCTCCCGCCGTCTGCGGCGAGAAGGCCTGGTGCCCGGGGTCGTCTACAGCGGCGGCTCGGAGGCGCGTGCCTTCCAGGTCGCCGAACGTGAGGTGCGCGGCGTCCTCGCCGAAGGCGCGGCCCTCTTCGACATCGAGATCGAGGGAGCCAAAGCGGTTCCGGTCGTGGTCAAGGAGCAGCAGCATCACCCAGTGCGTGGCAACCTCCAGCACATCGACCTGCAGGAGGTGCGGCTCGACGAGGCGATCCAGGCCGACGTCGCGATCGAGCTCGAGGGCGCCGAATCAGCTCCTGGCGTCAAGGGCGGCGGCGTGCTCGAGCACGTCACCCGCGAGGTGACCGTCGAAGCGCTGCCCACCGAGATCCCCGATCGCCTCATTGCCGACGTCTCGGCGATGGAGATCAACGACACTCTGCAGCTCTCGGCACTGGTTGTGCCCGAGGGCGTCACCCTGGTCGCCGACGAGCCCGACGAGGTGACGATCGCGACGCTCTCGCCGCCGCGCGTCGAAGAGGTCGCCGAGCCGGAGGTCGAGGAGGAGGCCGAGCTGGTCGGCGAGGAGGGCGAGGCTCCCGCCGCCGAAGAGGGTGGCGAGGCCGAGGGCGAGTCGGGCGACTCCGGCGGGGAGTAGGCCCTGTCGATCTTCCGCCGCCGGGCCGAGCGCGGCGAGCGCGAGGCAGGCGACTGCATCCTGATCGTCGGTCTCGGCAATCCGGGGGAGCGCTACGCGGCGACCCGCCACAACGTCGGCTTCGAGGTGGCGGCCGAGCTCTCGCGACGCTGGGATCTGCCCAGGGCGAAGTCGAAGTTCGGCGGTCTGCTGAGCGAAGGGCGCGCGGGCCCGGGTGGACCGCGGGTGGCGATCCTGCTGCCGCAGACGCAGATGAACGCATCCGGCGACTCGGCTGGGCCGGCGCGGGGCTCGCTGCACGCGCCCCTCGACCGCGTCGTCGTCCTCCACGACGAGATCGACCTTCCCTTCGGCGAGGTGAGGGCCCGTCTGGGCGGCGGCCTCGCCGGCCACAACGGCCTCAAGAGCCTCAAGCGCGGTTTCGGCGACGCCGAGTTCTGGCGGGTCCGGGTCGGGGTCGGCCGTCCCGACTCGACCGACCCGGACATCGTCGCCTCCTACGTGCTCTCGCGCTTCCGCGAGCCGCGCGCCGAGGTGGAGGCGCTGATCGGCGCCGCCGCCGACGAGGCCGAGTCGCTGGTCTACCGGCTGGACGAATAGATTCCCGTCCGTGGGTGAGGCGGGCGCCGTGACGAGCTACGAGATCGATGCGCAGGGCGTGGCCGTGCTGCGACTCGAACGTCCCGACTCCCGCAACGCGATCGACACCCAGATGCTGAGTGAGCTGCTCGAGCACCTCGCGGTGGCTCGCGGCGATGAGGCGGTGCGGGTGCTGGTCTTCAGCTCCGCCGGGCACATGGGATTCTCGGCGGGCGCCGACATCAAGGAGCAGCTCGACGACGAGGGCAAGATGCGTCGCATGCAGCTCTTCTCCGATCTCTACGACGAGATCGTCGCCTTCCCCAGGCCGACGATCGCCACCTGCCACGGCGACGTGGTCGGCGGCGGCGCGGAGATCGCCACCGCCTGCGACATGCGCGTCGGCGGCTCCAACCTGCGCATGCGCTTCCCGGCGGCCGCGTTCGGCGTACCGGTGGGGCCCGCGCGGCTCGTCACCCTCTGCGGGCTCGCGACCGCCAAGTACCTGCTGCTCTCCTCACGCACTGTCGGCGCCGACGAGGCGCTGCGTCTGGGCCTCGTCAACCGCATCGCCCCCGCGGCCGCCACCGAGGAGGCGGCGCTGGCGCTGGCGGCTGAGGTCGCCGCCCACCCGCCCGAGGGGGTCGCCCGCCTCAAGTCGATGCTGCACGGCTGGGACGACGTGGTCGGCCGCTCCGCCGCCGAGGGCGAGGGCCAGGTCGAGTGGCAGCGC
>CAZQET010000004.1:0-5383 GCA_964591825.1 uncultured Conexibacteraceae bacterium | reverse complement strand
AGTCGGGACTGACCACCGTGCCGATGTCCCGTCCCTCGGCCACGTAGCGCCCGGCGGCGATCAGCTCGCGCTGGCGTGCGACCATCGCCTCGCGCACACCCGGGTGCACGGAAACCCTCGAGGAGGCCTGCGTCACCGCCGGCTCGCGAATCGCCGCCGAGACGTCCTCGCCGTCCAGCTCGACCCGCTCGCCCTCGAAGCCGATCGGCAGGTCCTCCGCGATCGCCGCCATTACCTGGGCGTCATCCGGGTCCGCGCCCGCGCGCAGCGCCGCCAGCGCCACGCAGCGGTACATCGCGCCGGAGTCGAGGTAGGTGAAGCCGAGCTCGGCGGCGAGGGCGCGCGCCACCGTGGACTTGCCGGCTCCCGCGGGGCCGTCGATGGCGATGACCATGGCGGCAATCTAGAGACGGGCGAGCACGGGGAGCGTTCCCGTCAGCCGCCCCGCCGCAGCAGCGAGGAGAGGTCGGCCTCGAACCCCGGATAGCTGACGGCGGCTGCCTCCATGCCCTGCACCGCGACGCCTTCACGCGAGGCGAGGCCGGCGATCGCTCCGAGCATGGCGATGCGATGGTCTCCGTGCGAGGAGATCGTGCCGCCACGCAGGCCGCCGCTTCCCTTGATCAGCATGCCGTCCTCGCGCGGCTCGGCCCTGGCGCCCAGCGCCGTCAGCGCCGCGCAGGTGGTGGCCACCCGATCGGACTCCTTGCGACGCAGCTCGGCAGCGTCGCGGATCGTCGTCTCGCCCTCGGCAAAGCATGCGGCAAGCGCAACCAGGGGCAGCTCGTCGATCGTCAGCGGCACCTCCGCGCCGCCGACCTCGGTGCCGCACAGCGCCGAGGCCCGCACCCGCACGGTGCCGACCGGCTCGCCTCCCTGCTCTCCCACGGGCTCTACCTCGACCCTCGCGCCCATCCGCTCGAGCACGCCGAGCAAGCCGGTGCGCGTGGGGTTGACGCCGACTCCCTCCAGCTCGATCTCGCTGCCTGGCACGAGCAGGCCGGCGACGATGAAGAAGGCGGCCGAGGAGAAATCGGCGGGCACGATCAGCTCGCTCGCCTCGAGGTGCTCGGTCGGGCGCACCGAGATGCCGCCGCGCAGCCAGCGCACATCGGCCCCGGCCGCGGCCAGCATCCGCTCGGTGTGGTCGCGACTGCGGCTCGGCTCGCGCACCCAGGTCTCTCCCTCAGCCAGCAGGGCGGCGAAGAGCAGGCAGGACTTGACCTGGGCACTGGCGATCGGCAGCTTGTAGGAGATCCCCTTCAGGGTCCCGCCGCTCAGCTCGAGCGGCGGCAGGCGATCTTCACGACAGCTGAGCCGGGCGCCCATCTCGCGCAGGGGCACGGCGATCCGATCGACCGGGCGGCGACGGATCGAGTCGTCGCCGTCGAGGGTCCACGTCCCCCCCGGCTGCCCGGCGAGCCACCCGGGAAGGATGCGCAGCAGCGTCCCGGCGTTGCCGACGTCGATCCGGGCCGGGCGCGCTCCGCGCAGGCCGACACCGTGCACGCGCGTGACCGGGCCGACGCCGTTGGAGCCGCGGCCTTCGACCGTCGCGCCGAGGGCACGCACGGCGGACAGGGTCGAGTTGGTGTCGGCGGAGTCGAGATAGCCGGAGATCTCCGTCTGCCCCTCGCTCATCGCGCCGATCAGCGCCGCGCGGTGGGAGATCGACTTGTCGGCCGGCGGTCGCAGGCCGCCGCGCAGCGGGCCACAGGAGTAGAAGCGGGTCGCCATCGCGTTCAACCGTCATCGCCGACGGGGCTGACCGAGTGGCCGAGCTCGCGCACGAGCGCGCTTGCGCGAGCGGCCTGCTCGTCGCCCGCAACCCAGAGCGAGACCGCGCCCGAGGTCATGTCGGGCGCCGGGTAGAGCGCCATGTCCTCGATGTTGACGCCGGCCTCGCCGAGCGCCAGCGCCAGCTCGGCGATCGTCCCCGGCCGGTTGGCGACAACGATCCGCAGCTCGCGCAGGGGACCGCCGGCAAGTTCGGTCTCGAGCAGGCGGCGGCGGTCCGCGGCGGCGGTGGCGTGCCACTCGCCGACCGCCTCGCGCTCGCCCGAGCGGATCAGCGCCGCGGCCTCGCCGAGCCGTGCGGCAACGGCCTCGACGGCCTCGGCGACGGCCTCGGCGTTGCTGGCGAAGATGTCGCCCCAGATCGCCGGGTTGGCGCCGGCGACGCGGGTGGTGTCGCGGAAGCTCGGCCCGACTTCGGGCATGCGCTCGGAGTCCCGGGTCAGCTCGGCGACCGCCTGGCCGACAAGCACGTTGGCGACGACGTGCGGCAGGTGGCTGATCGTCGCCATCAGGCGGTCGTGGGCCTCGGCGTCGACCGCCTGCACGCGGGCGCCCAGGCCGGAGAGGAGGCGCTGCAGGCGGTCGTAGAGCAGGCCGCTAGCGCGTTCCGATTTCGGCGTCAGGTACCAGCGCGCCCCCTCGAAGAGGTCCTCGCGCGCGTTCTCGACGCCCGAGGTCTCGGCGCCGGCCAGCGGGTGGCCGCCGATGAAGCGCTCCTCGGCGCCGAGCGCGGCGACGATGTCGCGCTTGGTCGAGCCGACGTCGGTGACGACCGTGCCGGGGCCCGAGGCGGCGAGCGCGGCGCCGGCGAGCGCGGCGAGGTTGGCGACCGGAGCAGCGCAGAAGACCACCTCAGCGTCCTCGCAGGCTTCCTCGAGTGACGCCGCCGCAACGTCGACGGCGCCCTCCTCGACGCCGAGATCCGCGACCGCCCGGTCGGGATCGAAGCCCACCACCTCCGCCCCGAGGCGCCGCCGCGCGGCCAGTCCGATCGAGCCGCCGATCAGGCCGACCCCGAGGACGGCGACCCTCATTCGCCGCGCCGAGCCCTCGCCGCGGCAGCGAGCTGACCGAGGATCGATTCCGTCGCCTCCCAGTCGAGGCAGGGGTCGGTGATCGACTGCCCGTAGACCAGCTCGCCGCCATCGAGGTCCTGGCGGCCCTCGACCAGGAATGACTCGAGCATCACGCCGACGATCGCCCCGTTGCCGTCGGCGATCTGGTCGGCGATTTCGCCGGCGGCGAGCAGCTGGCGGGCGGGGTCCTTGCCGCTGTTGTCGTGCGAGGCGTCGATCACGAGGCGCTCGGGCAGGCCGGCGACCTGCAGCAGCTCGAGCGCGCCCTCGACGCCCTCGTGCCGGTGGTTGGGGGCGCCGCGGCCGCCGCGCAGGATCACGTGGCCATCCGGATTGCCGGTCGTGTAGAGGATCGCCGGCGCACCGGCGTCGTCGATGCCGGCGAAGGCGTGCGGGGCCGCCGCGGCGCGCACGGCGTCGACCGCGACCTGGACGTTGCCGTCGGTGCGGTTCTTGAAGCCGATCGGCATCGAGAGGCCGGAGCCGAGCTGGCGATGGATCTGGCTCTCGGTCGTGCGCGCCCCGATCGCTCCCCATGAAACGGCGTCGGCGATGTACTGCGGCGTGATCGGATCGAGGAACTCGGTGCCGACCGGGAGGCCGTAGTCGAGCACCTCGAGCAGCAGCTGGCGAGCCATGCGCAGGCCGGTGTTGACGTCGAGCGAGCCGTCAAGGTGGGGGTCGTTGATCAGCCCCTTCCAGCCGGTCGTCGTCCGCGGCTTCTCGAAGTAGACCCGCATCGCGATCAGCAGATCGCTGCTCAACTTGCGCGCCAGCCCGGCGAGGCGGCCGGCGTAGTCCAACGCCGCCGCCGGGTCGTGCACGCTGCAGGGCCCAACCACGACCAGTACCCGTTCGTCGCTGCCGTCGAGCACGTTGCCGACTTCGCCGCGCCCGCGCACGACGGCGGCTTCCCGCTCCTCGCCCAGGGGCAGGTCAACCAGCAGCGCCCCCGGCGATACCAGCTCCTCGACGCGCTCGATGTGCTGGTCGCGAACCCGATCTCGCGCCTCTCCCTTCATCCCAATCACCATTTTGCCTTCACCTTCCTCCACGAGTCGCCAGCCTACTTCCGGTCCCCGCGTGGGCGCGAGCGCGCACGCGGGCGAACAGTGGTCCGACGCCCGGCCAGATGCTCATCTCGTGCGGCGAAAGCCGCGGCCGGACGTCTAGCTAAATCGCCAGAAATAGGAGAAGCGGGCAGCGATGCGCTCGACGCCGGAGGCGCCGCGGAGACTCGTCGTCTTCGCCGATTGCTTCACCTTGCCTGACTTTGTAGCACGTGCGGTGGGTGGAGTCCACCCGGTGACTCCTAGTCGAGCAGCTCGCCGAGCGCGGCGAGGAAGCGCTCGTTCTCGCGCGGGGTGCCGTAGGAGACGCGGATGTGACCCGGGGAGCCGAGCGGGGTGCCGGGACGGACGGCGATCTTGCGCTCGGCGAGGCCGGCGACGACCTCCGGCTCTTCGGCGTCGCCGAGGTCGATCCAGGAGAAGTTGGCGTGGGTCTCGGCGGTGGCGAGGCCGAGCTCGGCCAGGCTCTCCTCGACCTTGACCCGCTCGGCGACGGTCGCCTCGACTCGGCGGGAAACGTCGTCCTGATGCAGGATCGCCTCGGCCCCAGCTGCCTGAGCGAGGGCGTTGACGCTGAAGGGCTGGCGCACGGCGTCGATGGCAGCCCGGAACCTGGGCGAGCCGAGGGCGTAGCCGACCCGCAGCCCGGCCAGGCCGTAGCACTTGCTGAAGGTGCGCAGGACGACGAGATTGGGCAGGTCGGTGAGCAGGTTGACGGTCGCATCGGGGTCGTCGTGGGTCTGGAACTCGACGTAGGCCTCGTCAAGGACGACGGTGACGTGGGGCGGCAGCGCCTCGCAAAAGGCGGCTACCTCGGCTGCCGGCCTGTGCGTGCCGGTCGGGTTGTTGGGGTTGCAGACGAGGAGCAGCTGGGTGGCGACGGTCACCTCCGCCGCCATCGCCTCGAGGTCGTGCGTCTCGCTCTCGTCGAGCGGCACGCGGATCTCGCGCGCCCCGGTCAGCGCCGGCAGGTAGGGATACATCGAGAAGGCGGGCCAGGCGTAGAGGATCTCGGCGCCCGGCTCGCAGAGTGCCTCGGCGGCGGCGAGCAGGATCTCGCAGGAGCCGTTGCCGACCGCGACCCGGGCCGGCTCGGTGTCGTAGCGCTCGGCGATGCGACGGCGAAGCAGCGTCGCGTCGGGGTCCGGGTAGCGGTTCATCGCGGCGGCGGCCGCGGAGATCGCCTCGACCACCTTCGGGTGCGGCGGCGCGGGCGACTCGTTGGAGGCGAGCTGGGCGATGCCGCTCTCGACCAGGGACTCCGGCGCGTGCCCGGTAGGCACGCCCGCCTGGTAGCCCGGCATCCGGGCCAGCTTCTCGGCAAAGGTGACGCTCATGCCTTGGAGTTTGCCCGAAACATGCAATAACGGCGCCGGACCAAGCGGGACAAGGACGCAGGGAGGCCGAATAGCAGCGCTATTTGGCCGACCGAGGACGCCG
>CAZQET010000003.1:0-8923 GCA_964591825.1 uncultured Conexibacteraceae bacterium | reverse complement strand
GATCCCTCTATGACCGCGGTCATACATCTGCCGCGACTATAGACTATGACGGTGGGCATATCGAGGATCGCCGATGGGGAGCCGCGCGAGGGCAAGCGCCGCGACGGCCGCGCGCTGCTGATCAAGGGCGCCCGCCAGCTGCTGGCGGAGAAGGGCTACGCGGGCATGGAGCTGCGCGACGTGGCCGAGCGCGGCAAAGCGCCGCGCGGCTCGATCTACCACCACTTCCCCGGTGGCAAGCGCCAGCTCGCGGCTGAGGCGGCCCGCGTCGAGGGCGAGGAGATCGGTGGCCTGATCGAGCGCTCGCTGGAGGAGCGCGGCCTGCGCGGAACGCTCGAGCGCTTCGGCGAGATCTTCCGTCGCCGAGTCGTCGACCACCCCGAGCGGATCGGCTGCCCGGTCGCCGCCGCCGCCCTCGCCCGCCCCGAGGACCCCGAGCTGGCGGCCGCGGCCACCGCCGCCTTCCGCAGCTGGGAAAAGCCGATCGCCGCCGCCCTCCTCGACGAAGGCGTCTCCCGCCACGACGCCGAGACCTTCGCCGGTCTCGTCGTCTCCACCGTCGAGGGCGCCCTGATCCGCGCCCGCGCCGCCGGCAGCACCGAGCCGCTCGACTCGGCGATCGGCGGGCTGGGGCAGGCGTTGGACCGCTTGCTTTCGTGACCCCCTTGCCGGCTCTGCCGCTGTAGCTGACCTGCCGGGGCCCTGTACGGCAGGTGTGCCGTAACTATCGCGCGCCGTGTTTGTGGTGGTGGCGCTTCCGCTTGGCCTTCATCTTGAAGGTGTGCTTCGCCGGCACCGCATCCGGCCCGAGCGAGTCGACTCCGCGGACCGCGAACCTGTAGGAGCCGACGGGGTTCAGGTGATGGTATGTCTTCGGTGAGGAGCAGCGCGAGAACTTCGCCTTCGCGCTTTTGGCGCTCGCTTTCGCCCGATGATGCCGCTTGCGCGCTGGGCGAACCAGCTTGCATTCGTAGCCGGTGATCGCGCCGGGGGTGCTGAACGAGAAGGTCGCGGTGTGCTTCTTGTGGTTGATCCTCGCTTTGGTGATGGCGGTTCCCTTGGCCGGGCCGAAGGTGGCGGTGACGGTCTGATCGCCGTTCATCGTCACCTGGCACGGGCCGGTGCCGGTGCAGGGGCCTGAGAAGCCAGCGAAGCCGGTGCCGGCGTCCGGTTCGGCGCGCAGGATCTCCACCTGGCCCTGCGGATAGTGGCCGCTGCAGGCCCCGGGGCAGATGATCGCCTGCGAGCTGTCGGAAGAGGCGGCCCCGCCGACCTTGCCGCTGCCAGCCCCCGCGAAGGCGACCTGCAGTTGCTGCGACGGCCCAACGAGGGCAAAGGAGGTGTAGTTCTTGCCCGCGACGGCGCTGGCGCCGCTGGCGCCTTTGACGGCGACGGGCGAGGCGCGTTCTTCGGTGGTCGTGCCGTCGCCGAGCTGGCCGTCGCTGTCTTCACCCCAGGCGAGCAAGGTGCCATCGGCCTTCAGCGCCAGCGTGTGGTAGCCGGCCGTGTCGATCGCGAGCAGCCCAGACGCGGGCCCACCCAGCGGAGTCGCGAAGCAGTCGCAACCCGTGCGGGTATTGGAGCCGATCCCCAACTGCCCGTAGTAATTTTCGCCCCAGATCCGCGTCGAGCCGTCCGGGAGCAGGGTGGCGCCGTGGTAGCCGCCCATCTCGACCGACCTCGCGCCGCTGACACCTGCGACCTGAACCGGTCCCAAACAGCGGCAACCTTCGCGGACGGGCGTGCCGTTCCCGAGTTGCCCTTCGTAGTCGTATCCCCAGGCCTGCAGGGTCCCGTCGGAGAGGAGGGCACCGCCGTGGTACCAGCCGTTGGAGATCGCCACCGCCCGGGTCACCCCTGCCAGCAACGTCGGACTGGGAATGCACTCACAGCCAGTTTCGATCGCGGTGCCGTTACCGAGCTCGCCGTAGTAGTCGTAACCCCAGACGAGGACCGTGCCGTCGGCCAGCAGGACTGTGTTGTCGTAATAGCCAGCCGAGATGGCGACCGCGTTGGTGATGCCCGGGACGGCTACGGGCAACCTGCTGCAGGCACTGGAGCCACAGGTTTCAGGCCCACTTGCAGCGCTGAATCCCAGCTCCCCGTAGGTGTTGTCGCCCCACGCCATGACGGTGCCGTTAGAGAGCAGGGCAAGGCTGTGTTCGGCCCCTGCCGAAACCGAGACGACGTTCGAGAGCCCGGACACCGAGACCGGCGTTGAGCTTTCGTTGGTGGTCCCATCGCCGAGCTGACCCTCGGCGTTGTATCCCCACGCCATTACCGTTCCGTTGGCCTTGAGCGCGAGCGAGTGGTAGTACCCGCCCGAGAGCTCAGTCGCTTCAGCAAGGCCCGTCACAGGCGATGGGGTTTCCACGCAATTGCAGGAGCCGCCGGTCGTGCCGTTGCCGACCTCTCCATGTTCGTTGTAGCCCCAGCCGAGCGCGGTTCCGCCTGCGGCGTCGGCAGCTACCGGAACCAGGACGAGGATCAAGCAGGCGAGCAGGAATGGGGTCAGTCGTCTCATGGCGAGAGACTCCTATTCGTCACACGGGATGTCAACCCTGCCGGCGCTGCGCTCGTTGCTACCCTGCCGGGGTAGGCAGTCTGCCTGCGCGTCACGTCCTTTCAAACGCGAGGAAAGCACGCGCTTGACTCCGCCCCAGGGGCAGCCGATAGATCGCGAGGGCCCGCGCGAGGAATGCGGGGTGTTCGGCGTATACGCACCGGGGCACGAGGTCGCCCGCCTCGCCTACTTCGGCCTCTACGCGCTGCAGCACCGCGGCCAGGAGTCGGCCGGGATCGCCACCTGCGAGGGCGGTCAGATCACGACCATGCGCGACTCCGGCCTCGTCTCCCAAGTCTTCGACGAGGAGAAGCTGCGGGCGCTGGAGGGCGACATGGCAATCGGCCACGTGCGCTACTCGACCACCGGTGGCGGCTCCTGGGAGAACGCGCAGCCGGTCTGGCGCGATGACGGCCGCGAGCTGGCGCTCGCTCACAACGGCAACCTGACCAACGCGGTCGAGCTCTGGGGCGGGCTGAAGGAGCGCGGCATCTCCTTCCGTGGCACCTCCGACTCGGAGATCATCGCCGCGCTGCTCTCCTCCAACGAGGGCAGGCTGATCGAGGACGCGGTGGCCGACACGATGCCGCGCCTGCAGGGCGCCTACTCGACCGTGGTGATGACCAAGCGGGCGATCGTCGCCTTCCGCGACCCGCACGGGGTGCGACCGCTTTCGCTTGGCAAGCTTGAGGACCGCTTCGTCGTCGCCTCCGAGAGCTGCGCCTTCGACATCATCGGCGCCAAGCTGATGCGCGAAGTGCATCCCGGCGAGATGGTCTCGCTGACCGAGCGCGGACTGGAGACGCGCCAGGTGGTGAAAGCGGAGCGCCCGGCGATGTGCGTCTTCGAGCACATCTACTTCTCACGGCCCGACAGCCGCCTCGAGGGACACGTGCTGCAGCAGGTGCGCGGGCGCATGGGCGAGATCCTCTGGCGCGAGGCGCCTCTTGAAGCCGACCTGGTGATCTCGGTGCCCGACTCGGGCAACCCAGCCGCGGCCGGCTTCGCCCGCGCCTCGGGGCTTCCGCGCGACGACGGCCTGATCAAGAACCGCTACGTCGCCCGCACCTTCATCCAGCCCGGCCAGGAGCTGCGCAAGCACGGCCTGCGGATGAAGTTCAACCCGCTGCCGGAGATCGTCGCCGGCAAGCGCATCGTCGTCGTCGACGACTCGATCGTGCGCGGCAACACCACGCGCCAGATCGTCGGCATGCTGCGCGACGCGGGCGCGGCGGAGGTGCACATGCGGATCTCGGCGCCGCCGATCCGCAACCCCTGCCACTACGGGGTGGACATGTCGACCCGCGAGGAGATGATCGCCCACAACCGCACCGTCCAGGAGATCGCCGACGAGCTCGACTGCGACTCGCTCGCCTACCTCTCACTGGAGGGCGTCTACGAGGCCGTCGGCACGGCCCCCGAGGACCACTGCGACGCCTGCTTCAGCGGTCGCTACCCGCTCGGCGACCCGGACGAAGCGAACGGCAAGTTTGCCTTGGAGACCGTCGGCTCCTGACCGGCGCATCTCGGCGTCCTCGGTCGCTCGCGTGCAGAGCACGCTTCGCTCCCTGCGTCCTTGACCTGCTTGGTCAGGAGCCGACGACCAGTGTCAAGCCAAGCCAGACGATCACCAGGCTGATGCCGAGGATCGCGGCCTGGAGCGCGTGCGATCTCGGCTTGCGCAGGTGGATGAGGGTGAGGCCGATCACTGTGGCGACCAAGGCGAGCTTCCACTGCAGGGTGGAATCGCCGAAGAGGTCGTAGTGGGAGGCCATCGCCCAGCCGCTGGCGATCAGCAGGCCGAGCGCGATCAGCGAGCCGTAGCCGAAGCGGCGGGCGATCGCCCGCATCCGCTCGCGGTCGGTGTCGCCGCGCAGGACCGGCACGACGGCGAGGCCGAAGACGATCTGGCCACCGACGAAGAAGGCCATCGAGAGCAGGTGCACGTAGAGCACCGCCTGCCAGAAATCGTGGCTGCTCACGCTCGTCAACCTACTGCGAAGATGCCGGCGTGAGCGGCTTTCGCATCGTCGTCCTCGCCTCCGGCACCGGCAGCAACCTGCAGGCGATTCTCGATCGGCTGCACGGGCGCGAGGGGATCGAGGTGGTCGGGGTCGGCTCTGACAAACCGGGGGCGCGGGCGCTGGAGCGAGCGCGCGAGGCGGGCGTCGAGGCCGGCCTCTTTCCCCGTGACGAATACCCCGACCGCGAGGCGCGCGACGCGGCAATGGGCGACTGGATCGAGGCGCGCGACGCCGACCTCGTCGTCCTCGCCGGCTACATGCAACTGCTCTCCCCCGCCTTCGTCGCCCGCTTTCGCAACCGCGTCGTCAACGTCCACCCGGCCCTGCTGCCGGCGTTCCCAGGCCTCGATGCGATCGGGCAGGCGCTCGAGGCAGGAGTCGAGGCAACCGGGGTCACCGTGCATTTCGTCGACGAGGGCGTCGACACCGGGCCGGCGATCGTCCAGCGCGAGGTGGCGGTGCCCGCGGACCGCGACCGGGCGGCGCTCGAGGCCGCGATCCACGCGGTCGAGCACGAGCTCTATTCCGAGGCGATCCGCATGATCGCGGCGGGCAGGGTTAGGATCGACGCCGACGACCCGCAGGCCGTCCTGATCGATGAGTGAGGCTCCCGCAGACACCCCAGCAGAGACCGTGAGCGATGGCGCGGTGAGGGTGCGCCGAGCGCTCGTCTCGGTCTCCGACAAGACCGGGGTCGCCGACTTCGCCCGTGGCCTCGCCGGCCTCGGGGTGGAGATCCTCTCCACCGGCGGCACCGCGGCGGCGCTGCGCGAGGCCGGGCTCGAGGTGACCGACGTCTCCGAGTTCACCGGCCAGGAGGAGATCCTCGGCGGCCGCGTGAAGACCCTGCACCCGCGCCTGCACGCGGCCCTGCTGGCGCGGCGCGAGGACGCCGAGCACATGACGACGCTGGAGCGCGAGCGGATCGAGCCGATCGACCTCGTCTGCGTCAACCTCTACCCCTTCGAGCAGACCGTCTCCGGCCACGAGGTGGCGCCAGAGGTCGCGGTCGAGAACATCGACATCGGCGGTCCGACGATGATCCGCGCCGCGGCGAAGAACCACGACGCCGTCGCGGTCGTGGTCAAGCCTGAGTCCTACGACGCGGTGCTGGCCGAGCTGGAGGAGTCGGGTGGCGAGATATCGGCCTCGACCCGCCACTGGCTCGCCAACGAGGCCTTCGCCCAGACCGCCCGCTACGACGCCGCGATCAGCCGCTGGTTCTCCGAGTCCTACGAGGACTACCCCGAGCACCTCGCGATCGCCTACGAGAAGGTGCTCGACCTCGCCTACGGCGAGAACCCGCATCAGCGGGCGGCGCTCTACTCCGAAGCTGGAGTGCGCAGCCACGCCCTCTCGCGGGTCTCCAAGCTGCACGGCAAGGCGCTCTCCTTCAACAACGTTCTCGACCTCGACTCCGCCCGGCGCCTGGTCGAAGACTTCGAGCAGCCCGCCTGCACGATCGTCAAGCACAACAACCCGTGCGGGGTGGCGATCGGCGGCGACTCGCTCGAGGCCTACAAGAAGGCCCTGGCATGCGATCCGATGTCGGCATTCGGGGGCGTGATCGCCTTCAACCGATCGGTTTCCAAGGAGCTCGCCGAGCGCCTGCACGAGAACTTCGTCGAGGTGCTGATCGCCCCCGACTACGAGCATGGCGCGCTCGCGGTGCTGCAGCAGAAGAAGGCGATCCGGATCCTCTGCGAGGAGGAGCGGCGCCAGCGCGACCCGCACGAACGCGACGTCAAACGGGTGATGGGCGGCCTCCTGATCCAGGACCGCGACGGCGACCCGGAGCCGCGCGAGATCATGGAGGTGGTCACCGAGCGGCAGCCGAGCGAGCAGGAGTGGGACGACATGTGTTTCGCCTGGACCGTCGTCCGCCACGTCCGCTCCAACGCAATCGTGATCGCCAAGGGGGGCGCCACGCTCGGCATCGGCGCCGGCCAGATGAGCCGCGTCGACTCCGTCCGCCTCGCGGTCGAGAAGTGCCGCGAGGCGCGCGGTGAGCAGGCTGCCGCCCTGCTCACCGGCTCGGCCGTCGCCTCAGACGCCTTCTTCCCCTTCGCCGACGGCCCCGAGCTGGCGATCGAGGCCGGCTCCACCGCCGTGATCCAGCCCGGCGGCTCCAAGCGCGACGCCGAGGTGATCGCGGCCTGCGAAGCCGCCGACGTCGCCATGGTCTTCACCAAGCACCGGCATTTCCGGCACTAGGAGCGCGGCCCCGGATGGGCATTCCACAGCGGGTCGCTTCTGAGTTCACTCGAGAGACGTATATATACAAAAAAGTTTTTTGATCGCTGTAGCTTGACGCCCAGGTGGCGCCAAAGCATTACGCGTATGTGACTCGGACCTTGATCGAGCTGTTCGACGAAGGGCTCCTCACAAACGTCGAGTCAATAGAGGTGGAGCCGAAGTACGGCTACGCCACTCGCATCCGGTACCGGAACGGATCGATTCGCATGACCCGCGGTAATGACGTCGGCCTCAACCCATCCGGCGCTTGCGACATAGCCAAAGACAAGGGCCACACGAAGTTCTTCCTCACATCCTCTGGCATCAACTGCCCGGCGGGGGAAGAGTTCATATTGCCGAGCTGGGCCGCACGGCTCGAGCCGAAAATGAATGCGGCCGGGATCGCCATGAGGATGGCCGCGTCTGCGCCCGAATACATCTCGAAGAACCTCGCCTATCCCGTATTCGTCAAGTCCGTGGACGGCTCTCAGGGCTTTGGCGTCTTTCGCTGTGAACGAGCGGCCGAGGTGCAGTCAGCAATGGAGCACTACGAGCGCGAGCGAATCAAAGTGGCCATCGTCGAGGAGTCCGTGAACCTCCCCGACTTCCGGCTCGTGGTGCTGGACGGAAAGGTGATCTCCGCCTATGGTCGCCAGCCGCTGTCGGTGATCGGCGACGGGCGGTCGACCATCGAGGAGCTGCTGGAGAGCACGGTGGCCAAATTCCGGGCAGACGGTCGAATCATCGACGTCTCGATCACCGATCCACGGATTCGGCACTGCCTGGACGCCCGCGGCGAACGCTCCTCAACCGTCCCTCCCCTGGGTGTCAGCGTGCCGCTGCTTCACCTGTCGAACCTCTCGCTGGGGGGCAGCGCTGAGGATCTGACCGACGTCGTCGACCCGCGGTGGAAGGCGATGGCAAGCAGGATCACAGGGAATCTCGGCATGAGGTACTGCGGAGTCGATCTCGCATGCGCTGACATACGGAGCGCCGACTCGGCCTACAGTGTGCTCGAGGTCAATGCGGCCCCGGGCCTCGATCACTACGCGGAGGTCGGTGAGGCGCAGCGAGCGCGGGTTCGAAAGCTCTACACCCAGGTGCTCGACGCCGTGCCGCACGCGGAGTAGTCCAGCGGCTGGCTCCGGGATCGGTCAGTTCTTATAGTCCTTGGGGGAGTTGGAATCGCCAGGGACCCAGACACTCGACTCGCCGCCTGAACAGGGGACCCTCTGGCAGCCTCGCTGGCTCTCTATGCCCGGGCGGGAGGCCGCCCGGGACAACGGTCTGATCGACGCCTGCGTTGAGCTCTACTCGGCGAACTATGGCCGGTGGAGCGAGGAGAGCCCCAAAGCTGGCGAGCCGGTCCGCCTGAGCAGGGAGCAACTGCTGGAGAGGCTGGAGGATGACGCAGTGTGGATCGCGTGCGCGTTCCATGACAACGCGCTGATCGGCTACTGCATCGCGGTTTGGACGGACGTTCCGAGCCGCGGTCGGATTGCCTGGGTGAGCCAGCTGGTGGTTGCCGAGACCTATCGCAACGCTCGCGTAGCGACTCGCCTTCTCTACAGCGTCTGGCAGTTCAGCGATTGCTTTGCCTGGGGCCTCGCCACCGCAAATCCTTTCGCCATTCGGGCGCTGGAAACCGCCACCCGGCGACCGTGCAGGCGAGCCTTGATCACGAAATTGGGGGCGCACATCCTGGCTCACCTCGTCGATCACGTTCCCTACCTTCCCGACAAGCTGGTCGATGGCCCCGATCGACGCTTGCGGCCCAAGGTGAACACGCACTTCCTGCTCGACCACAGCGGGGTGGCCGAAATGCGAGAGCTGGCCAAGCGGGGGAATCGGCCCTGGGCGCTTGGTGACCTCGATCCGGGCGAGGAGTGGTTCGGCTGCACGTTCTCCGAGCAGTCGCCGGAAGAGATTGATGACGCACGCTTGGCGGAACTGCTGACGGGAGCCGATTCGATCTGGATCCAGGCCTACGAGGGGATGAGCCTAGATGGGAGGCACGCCTGGCATCGGCACGCCGAGAGGGAGGTCCGCTTCATCGTCGATTCTCTCTCGATTCCCCGCGGAGGGATGGTGCTCGACGTCG
>CAZQET010000002.1:0-1705 GCA_964591825.1 uncultured Conexibacteraceae bacterium | reverse complement strand
ACCGCCGAGATCGAGGCGATGCAGAAGCGCGATCTGCCCGTCGGCTGGGACGCCGCGATCCCCAGCTTCGAGGCGGACGAGAAGGGGATCGCCACCCGCAAGGCATCGCAGCAGGTGGAGAACGCGATCGCCCCGGGCCTGCCCTGGCTGCTCGCCGGCTCGGCCGACCTCACCGACTCGACCTCGGTCCGCCTCGACGGCGACGGGGAGGGCGACTTCGAGCCCGGCGCCTACGGGGGCCGCCAGCTCCACTACGGCATCCGCGAGCATGAGTCGGCGGCGATCTCCAACGGCCTTTCCCTCGCAAAGCTGCGACCGCTCTGGTCGACCTATCTGACCTTCTCCGATTACGCGCGACCGGCGATCCGCCTTTCGGCGCTGATGGAGTTGCCGGTAATCCACGTCTTCACCCACGACTCGATCGGCCTCGGCGAGGACGGCCCGACCCACCAGCCGGTCGAGCAACTCGCCTCGCTGCGGGCGATCCCTGGGCTGGACGTGATTCGGCCCGCGGACGCCAACGAAGTCGCCGAAGCGTGGCGGGTGGCGCTCGATCGCAGCCACCAGCCCGTCGCCCTGGTCCTCACCCGCCAGAACGTGCCGGTGCTGGACCGCTCGCGCTACGGTGCCGCCGAGGGCCTGCGGCGGGGCGGCTACGTGCTCGCCGACGCCGACGGGGGAGACCCCGAGGTCATCCTGATCGCCACCGGCAGCGAGGTCGCGCTGGCCCTTGCGGCATACGAGGAGCTGAAAGGTGAGAGCGTTCCCGCGCGTGTGGTGAGCCTGCCCTGCTGGGAGCTGTTCGACCGCCAGGACGCCGCCTACCGCGAGGAGGTGCTGCCGGCGAGCGTCACGGCCCGGGTTTCCGTCGAGGAGGCGTCTACCCTCGGCTGGGATCGCTACGTTGGCCTCGAGGGTACGAAGATAGGCATGCACACCTTCGGCACCTCGGCCCCGCTGAAGGACGTCCAAACCAAGTTCGGCTTCACCCCCGACCGGGTGGCCGAAGCCGCAAAGGAGCTGCTGACATGAAGCCGACCGAGCAACTGCACGAGATCGGACAGAGCCTCTGGCTCGACAACATCACCCGCACGATGCTCGCCGACGGGACGCTTGCCCGCTATATCGACGAGCTCTCGGTCACCGGTCTCACCTCCAACCCGACGATCTTCGACAAGGCGCTCTCCGGCGGCGACTCCTACGACGAGCAGATCGCCGCCGACGGTCCCGCCGCCGCCTCGCCGGAGGAGCTCTTCTTCGAGCTGGCGATCGCCGACCTGCGCGGCGCGGCCGACCTCTTCGCGCCGGTCCATGCGCGCACCGACGGCGTCGACGGCTTCGTCTCCCTCGAGGTCTCGCCGCTGCTCGCCGAGGACACCGCGGCGACGATCGAGCAGGCGGCGCGGCTCCACGCCAAGGCCGAGCGCGACAACCTCTTCATCAAGATCCCCGGCACCGAGGCCGGCCAGGCCGCGATCGAGGACTCGATCTTCGCCGGCATTCCCATCAACGTAACCCTGCTCTTCTCGACCGACCATTACCTCGGCGCCGCCGAGGCCTACATGCGGGGGGTGGAGCGCCGGGTCGAGGCCGGGCTCGATCCCAACGTCGCCTCGGTCGCCTCGCTCTTCGTCAGTCGCTGGGACGTCGCCGTCTCCGACGAGGCTCCGGAGGAGCTGCGCAACCGGCTCGGCGTCGCCGTCGG
>CAZQET010000001.1:0-3335 GCA_964591825.1 uncultured Conexibacteraceae bacterium | reverse complement strand
CATCATGGGCACCCTGCTCAACGTGATGGAGACCGACGACCACCAGGTAGGCATCGAGACGATGTGCGTAGCGGGAGGTCAAGGCAAGGCAATGGTCGTGGAGCGCGTCTGACGCGTTCTGACCGGCGCATATCTGCGTCCTCGGTCGCTCGCGTGCAGAAGCACGCCACGCTCCCTGCGTCCTTGATCTGCTTGGTCAGAACGCGTCAGACAACTAAGTTGCTCACGTGGACACGCTGATCTATGAGGCCGACGGCCGGGTAGCGAGACTTACGCTTAACCGGCCTGAGCGGGGTAACGGGATTACGGCGCAGATGCCGGCGGAGATTGCGGCCTGCGTCGAGCGGGCGAACCTCGATCCGGAGGTGCATGTGATCGCGCTGGCCGGAAATGGCTCTGGGTTCTGCGGCGGCTACGACCTGGTTGCCTCGGCGGAGGGCGAGATGAGCGAATTGGGTGGGGTGGAGGCGCCGGCTGGGTCGCCGGTCGATCCGGCAACGATCGCCGCCAACCATGCGCCCGAGTCGAACTGGGACCCGGTCACCGACTTCCAGTTCATGTGGCGCAACGTGCGCGGCTTCATGAGCCTCTTCCATTCCGAGAAGCCGGTGCTCTGCAAGGTGCACGGCTACTGCGTCGCCGGGGGCACCGACATGGCGCTCTGCTCAGATCTGCTGATGATCGCCGAGGACGCCAAGATCGGCTACCCGCCCGCTCGCGTCTGGGGCTCGCCGACGACCGCCCTCTGGGCCGCCCGCGTGGGCCCGATGCGCGCCAAGCGGCTGCTCTTCACCGGCGACTCGCTCACCGGGGCACAGGCCGAGGAGTGGGGGCTGGCGACCGAGGCTGTCCCGCCCACCGAGCTCGACGAGCGCTTCGAGGCCTTGCTGGAGCGGGTGGCGCGGTTGCCGATCAACCAGCTGGTGATGATGAAGCTGCTTGTCAACCAGGGCCTCTACGCCCAGGGCCTGCACCAGACGCAGCTGCTCGGCACCTTCTTCGACGGCGTTGCCCGCCACACCAAGGAGGGCCACGGCTTCGTCAGGCGCGCGGCGGAAGCCGGCTTCAAGGAGGCGGTCAAAGAGCGCGACGAGCCCTTCGGCGACTTCGGCATGGAGGGGTTCGGGGTTTGAGGAAACGTTCGATTGCCGTCGTCGGTGGCGGCTTCGGTGGCGTCGGCGCCGCCACGATGCTGAAGCGCGAGGGCTACGAGGACGTGACCGTCTTTGAGAAGCGCGAGCGGATCGGCGGCGTCTGGGAGGCGAACACCTACCCGGGCGCCGCCTGCGACATCCCCTCGCACCTCTATGAGTTCTCCTTCGCCCCCAACGCCTGGTCGCGCCGCTACTCGCCCGGGCCCGAGATCCGCGCCTACGTCGAAGGCGTCGCCCGTCGCTTCGGCGTGCTCGACAAGATCCGCACCGCCACCGCGGTGAAGAGCGCCCGCTGGGACGAGGCGCGGGGCCGCTGGCATCTCGATACCTCCGCCGGCCCGCACGAGGCCGAGGTCCTGGTCACCGCCTGCGGCCAGCTCTCCGTGCCGAAGCTGCCACCGGTACCCGGGCTCGACGAGTTCGAAGGGCCCGCCTTCCATACCGCTGAGTGGCGCCATGACGTCGAGCTCGCCGGCAAGCGGGTCGCCGTCGTCGGTTCCGGCTGCAGCGCGATCCAGGTGGTCCCCGCGATCCAGCCCGAGGTCGCCAGGCTCGATGTCTACCAGCGCTCGCCGGGCTGGACCATGTCCAAGGGGGACCGCGAGTACGGGGAGCTCGAGCGTGCGATCTATCGCCGCCTGCCCGCCCTGCGCCGGCTCGACCGCGCCTCCGTCTTCCTCTTTCACGAGCTGGTGGCCATGGCCTTCACCCGCCATCGCTGGCTTCTGCCGCTGCTCCGCCTGCTCGGCAAGCGCCAGATCAACTCGGCAATCTCCGACCCTGAGCTGCGCCGCAAGGTGACGCCGAGCTGCGAGTTCGGCTGCAAGCGGATCATGCTCACCGACGAGTGGTACCCGGCGCTGAGCAAGCCCAACGTCGAGCTGATCGACGCCGGCATCGAGGCCATCACCTCGAGCGGCATCCGCGACGCGACCGGGGTTGAGCGCCCCGCCGACGCGATTGTCCTCGCCACCGGCTTCGCCAGCCACGACTTCGTCGCTCCGATGGAGATCGCCGGCCAGGGCGGGCGCACCCTGGCCGAGGCATGGGACGAGGTGGCACGCGCCTACCTCGGGGTCACCGTTCCTGACTTCCCCAACCTTTTCCTGCTCTATGGACCAAATACCAACGGCGGCAGCGGCTCGGTCGTCAACACGCTCGAGTGCGGGGTGGGCCACCTGCTCGCTGCCCTGCGCGAGATGGACGCGCGCGAAGCGGAGCGGATCGAGGTGCGGCCCGAGGCGGCCGCAGAGTTCGACCGCGAACTGCGTGAGGCGCTCGCCGGCACCGTCTGGCAGAGCGGCTGCAGCAACTGGTACGTCGACGAGAACGGCAACGACCCCAGCAACTGGCCCTGGACCTGGAGCGCCTATCGCCGCCGCACCGAGCGGCTCGCTCCGGGCGCATACGCTTTCGCGCGATGAACGAAGCTCATCAGCCCAGCTCCGCGATCACGCCCGAGTCAGTGCGCAGCTTCCTGCCGGGCAGCTTCCCCGGCGACCTCGGCATCGAGCCGCTGGAGATCGAGGCCGAGCGCGCCCGGGGCCGGATCGTCGTCGACCGCCGTCACCTGCACCCCGGCGGCTACGTGCACGGCGGTGTCTGGACCGCGCTCGGCGACACCGTCGCCGCCTGGGTCACGTTCCGCAACATCCCGCCGCGCCATGACTTCACGACGATCGAGCTGAAGCTGAACGTCTTCGCGGCGGGGGTCCTGGGCGACGAGATCGTCGCCACCGGCGAGCCGCTCCACGTCGGCCGCAGCACCGTGGTGATCGAGGTCAGGATCGAGCGCCGCCGCGATGACCACGAGCCGCGGATCGCGGCCAACCTGATCGTGACCCAGTTCGTGCTCCCGCCCGACGGCGGCTCTGCCTAGGCCCGGGCGTCGGCGGCCCGCGCCTCGGCAGCCTCGGCCTCGGCGGCTTCCATCGCCGGCGAGGCGGGGCCGCCGAACTCTTCGACCTGCGGCAGGCGCCAGAGGAGGCTGGCGATCGTCAGGCCGATCGCGGCGCAGAGCAGGGCGAGAAACCACTGGCTGGCGTTGAGCAGAACCATCTGGAAGAAGTCGCGAAGCGGCTTGACGGCGAGGATCCCGGCGAAGAGGGCGCCGAGCCCGGCGACCAACGCCAGCATGTAGCTCTGGATCGCGATGTGCTCGCGCCCCGGGCCGCGCTCGAG